>ONIY01000019.1 GCA_900318065.1 uncultured Prevotellaceae bacterium | reverse complement strand
CTGTCACTATCGGAATCTTGACCGGAGATCCGCGGAATCACCTTTCCTTGTCTCTCACCTGCTTGTCAATTTCCTCACCGCAAACATCTCAATGATCTCGCGCCTCCCGGCCCCGCGACGCCTTTTCAGTAAGGCGTCAAAAAAACCGCTCAACTCGGAACAGGTCCTCGTGAGCCGAAAAGCGATGCAAAATTACAACCGCTCCTTGGACTGTGCAAATATTTCAGCGACTTTTTTTCAAAAAAAAGCGGTTTTTTTGAGATTTCCACCGTTTAGAACAGTTTAGTGGCGGTTTTGACCATCCAGATGGGAGCGGATAGGAGTGGATAGGAGTGGATAGGAATGGATAGGAATGGATAGGAATGACTAAGAATGGATGTAGCTGCTCTCGCGCATGCGCGCGCGTGTTCATTAAGATATATATAAAAGTATTCTTGGGGCGCTTTTTCAATTTATGTGTTATAATTTTGATAGTTACCGAATAAAAGAGTAAATTTGCAATTAGTTTTCAAAAGGAGGCTTATGAGTAGCGACACTGTTCCAAATAAACGACTCAGGCAAAGGCTTGACAAGAGCAGCCTGGTGCTGATGCTTGGCGAGGTCATTGCCCTGGGGCTTCTTGTGGCTTCGGTTGCTGGGGTGTATAGCGCCAGTGAATCGGCGTCGATAGTGCTGTCGCTAAGCGTTGCCTACTTGATCCCGCGGGTCATCTTCACCAGCAGCCGCCAGTGCTGCAACTGGGGCAAGTGGATGTTTCTTGTGGTTGCCACGCTGCTGGCGCTTTATGTCGTTTACAGCATCAAGAACTACACCCTGCACGACGACTTCACCCTGGAACAACCCGACTTGCACTCCGACGATGGCCGCTACTATTGCTGGGCCTTGTCGCACTACGACGGGCGGTGCCCCGAGCCCAAGATTCCCTTTAAGGGATTACCACTGTTCATGCTTGGGCTATGGAAGATCTTTGGTGTGAGCATCGTGTGGCCCCTATCGCTCAACTACATGTTCACGCTGCTGAGCATCGTTGTCACCGGCAAGATTGCCGACCGCCTTCTCAGCCCCCGTTTCCCCTCTCACTCACCCTCGACCATTGCCTCGGTGACGATGATGCTGGTATCGCTGCTTGGGTTCTTCATCTCGCAAGACGTGCGCATCCAGAAGGAGGCCGGCTGTGCCCTGGGAATAGTGATGGTGGGTTATAGCCTGGCTGGGCTGTCGTCGCTCACACTCAGCAAGCGTGAGAAGACACGCGACACGATAGTCTTTGTGCTTGGCACCCTAATCCTTGCCCTTGTGCGCACCAACTTTGCCTATTTCGCCATGATAGGCGCAGCGATGATGGCCTTTGCCCACAAGCGGCTGTGGTGGAAACGAGGCGCTCTGCTGTCGCTCACGGCACTTGCCATCACCGTGGCATTCAGCATCCTGTTCTCCTACTCCTTTGGGCAGCAGTATCGCACCGTTGACGGTGGCGACGCTATGGCCCTTGCCTTCAAGATGGGCATCGTGCAGCAGCCCTACCTTGCCTTCATAGGCGACTACTACCACTACCCCGAGTGGGAGCGCTTGCTGCTGCTTCCCATCACTGCTGGTGTTCAGTATATCATTCCCTTCCCATGGCTCTATGACTACTCGGCAGTCGACATTCTCGAGATTGTTCCCCGCATGAGGGTGACGTGGTACCTGGTGGGCGGCGCATGCATTTTCTATTACCTCTACATCAACGTCGTGCACCACAAGTACTCCAACCTGGGCATGTGGGCTTGGTGGCCATTAGCCACCTTCCTGGGCATCGCCTATATCACTGGCGGGTCGGTGAGCCGCTATGTGCTGCCGTTGCAGCCGCTCTTTGTGGTAATCGCCATGTATGTAATTCTCAAAGTGCATGGTGGCGCCTACCGTCGCTCGTTCACTGTGTGGATGATCGTCTACTTTATCATCCTGGCCGGAGTGCTCGTGTTCTGCTACCACACCCAGCTCGACTACCTCAACAGCCTGCACGAGTATCACATGATGAAAGCAAAACACCTAATATAAATAAACTATACACTATGAAATCGTTAAAGACATTATCACTGATGGCGTGCATAGCACTGGCTATGCCCCTTGTGGCACAAAACCGTGCGCAAGGCGGCATTGATGCCGACATGCTTCGCCAGATTAGCGCTTCGTCGCAACAGAATGCTGCCTTGAGCAACGCTATGGCGTCAAACTCCATTGACGACCTTGCCAAGAACTACCGCAACGCGAGCATTGGCGACACCCACTTCAGCATCGAGACCCCCAAGCAGAGCATCCACAACCAGCGCTCGAGCGGACGTTGCTGGATGTACTCCAGTTTCAACGTGATGCGCGCCAACTTCGCGCGTCGTCACAATGACACCCTACGCGTGGAGTACTCTCACGACTACCTCTTCTTCTGGGACCAACTGGAAAAAGCCAACCTCATGCTTCAGGGCGTGATAGACTGCGCCGACAAGCCCCTTGACGACCAGCGCGTGCAGTTCTTCTTCCACCACCCAATCAACGATGGCGGCACCTTTTGCGGTGCTGCCGACCTCGCCGAGAAATATGGCCTTGTACCAGTAGAGGTTCAGCCCGAGACCTACAGCGCCGAGCGCACCTCGCGCATGAGCCAGCTGCTGTCGTCGAAACTGCGCGAACAGGGCCTGGAGCTAAGGAAGATGGTTGCCGATGGCAAATCGAAAAGCGCCATCAAGCAGCGCAAGACCGAGATGCTCGGAGAGATCTACAACATGCTGTCGCTCGTCCTGGGTGAGCCCATCAAGTCGTTCACCTATGCCTTCAAGAACAAAGACGGCAAGACTGTGACCCCCTCGCGCACCTACACTCCGCTGGAGTTCTTCCGTGAGACCCAGGGAGGTCCCATCAACGGCACCTTCATCATGGCAATGAACGACCCCAGGCGCGAGTACTACAAGACCTATGAGGTGGAATGGGACCGCCACACCTACGACGGCCACAACTGGTGCTATATCAACCTCCCCATGGAAGACATCGCCCAGATGGCTATCGCCTCGCTCAAAGACTCCACCAAGCTCTACTCGAGCTACGACGTGGGCAAGCAGTTGAACCGCACCAATGGCTATCTTGCGCTCGACAACTATGACTACGGCACATTGTTTGGCACCACCTTTGGCATGAACAAAGCCGACCGCATCGCCACCTTCGACAGCGGTTCGACCCACGCCATGACGCTCACCGCCGTCGACCTCGACGCCAGCGGCAAGCCCGTGAAATGGAAAGTGGAGAACTCATGGGGTGCCGACAGCGGCCACAAAGGCTATATCATCATGACCAACGAGTGGTTCAACGAGTTTGCCTTCCGTCTGGTAGTCGACAAGAAATATGTTCCTGAACGCATCCTCAAGGCAAGCCAGCAGAAACCAGTGATGGTGATGCCCGAAGACCCACTGTTCCAGGAGGACAGGTAGGCGCCTGCGGCGCGGGGAAGGTGGAACGTGGAACGTGGAAGGTATTAAGTTTTAAGGGTTAAGTGGCGCCTGCGGCGCGGGGAAACACACCGTTGACACTTTTGCCAAGACATCATTGACACTTTTGCCAAGATATCGTTGACACTTTTGCCAAGACACCGTTGACACTTTTGCCCCCCAAAAAATCAGGCGGGATTAGAGAAATTCTCTAATCCCGCCTTTATTATCTTGTGTGGTGGTATTTCTTAAGGAGTCACCACTGTGCCAATGTTCTCGCCTGTGATTACCTTCTTGAGGTTGCCCTTGACGTCCATGTTGAACACGTGGATGGGCAGGTTGTTTTCCTTAGCCATCACTGTTGCTGTCATGTCCATTACCTTGAGACCTCGGGCGATTATCTCGTCGTAGGTGATGATGTCAAACTTGGTGGCTGTGGGGTCTTTCTCGGGGTCGGCGGTGTAGATGCCGTCGACGCGAGTGCCCTTGAGCATGACGTCGGCCTCCACCTCGATGCCACGCAGCGTGCTGCCGGTGTCGGTAGTGAAGAATGGGTTACCCGTTCCACACGACATGATAGCCACTTTGCCCTGCTGCATCGCCTCGATGGCGCGCCACTTGGTGTACTGCTCCCCTACTGGAGTCATTGCGATAGCGGTAAACACCTGGGCAGGCTGTCCGTTGGCCTCAAGAGCCGACGACAGCGCGAGCGAGTTGATAACCGTTGCGAGCATGCCCATCTGGTCGCCTTTCACACGGTCGAAGCCACTGGCTGCTCCCGCGAGACCGCGAAAGATGTTTCCACCGCCAATCACGATAGCCACCTGCACGCCTGCATCGACGATTTCCTTGACCTGCTCGGCATAGTCCTGCACGCGCTGCGGGTCGATGCCGTAGCCCTGCTGTCCCATTAGCGACTCACCGCTGAGCTTGAGAAGAATGCGCTTGTATTTTGTTTCCATTGTAACGAAAGGGTTTAAAGGAATAAAATTGCTGTGACACAGTAGAATAATAAAAAAGTTGGACTTGACGACTAGTCGCCTTGTCCAACTTTTGTTATTTTCTCACTTACTGTCAAGATACTAAGAATTATTTACCTGCGAGTGCCTTAGCCCTCTCGATTTGAGCGTCGACAGCGCCAGGACCCCAATACTTGGTTTCAATCTCTTGATAGATTGCAAGTTCGTCGTCATATTTCTTCATGCTGTGCAGCACATTGGCCTTCTTGAGCATGAACGAGGGCACATAGTCCTTGTTGTCGCCAGCCAGGTCGATGGCCTTGTCATAGGCTGCGACAGCCTTGTCGAGCTGCTTAGCATTGACATAGCAGTCACCGAGCAGCGACTGAGAAGCAGGACCCACGATTTTGCCCTTGGGCGAGTAGTCCTCGAGATAGTTCAAGGCCTCTTTGTTCTTGCCCTGAGCATAGAGGATGGTAGCGGCCTTGAGCTTAGCCACGTTACCGGCGTCATTGCTATAGTTCTTTGCAACCTTCTCGTAGGCCTTGAGAGCAGCCACCGAGTCTTGGTTCATGATGAGCTCAGTGTCGGCCTTAACCAGTTCATTGTTAGCCTTCTCAAGATTTGGTCCATAGATAAATTTAAAGTATCCCCAAATGAGTAGAGCAATAACGAGCACTGCCATTACAGCCCAGTAGATGACATTCTTGTGTTGCTCAAATTTCTGTTCGATACCCGACAGTGAATCATTGATTTCCTCAAGTTTAGTGCGGGTTTCTTGGTTTTTCTTTTTTGCCATAATATATGTAAAAATCTGTGTTTTAAATTTCTCTTTTTATTTTTGCGGTGCAAAAGTAATAGATATTTGTCTAATATAAAAGCAAATTGCGAAATTAATTCAAAAAAACTTTCAAAAATCCCCTCTATAGCGCCATATTATAGTGGGGGAAACGACTGGTTGCGATGTTCAGTTGGTAGTGTTGAAAGGTCTTGTTTATTGAATTATTTCAATTATTTACTGAAAATGATTGCAAGGGAAAGTTATAAGTACTAACTTTGTGAAAAATAAAGTAGTTACAAAAGTAGTTACAATCGAAAAACATAGCAAATGAGCTCCCACAAACGATTAAAAAGGATCGAGTACCTGGTGTATGCAATATTGCTGCTGGTAATAGTGCTTGCACCCACTATTGCCGCGTTATACCACAACCACTCTCTCAACGAGGGCGAGTTCATTGCCCAAGACATTGTTCACACCCTAAAGATAGTGGTAGTGTATGTCATAGCTTTTGCCATCCACGATGTGGTGATAGCGCCGCTTCTCGTCTACAAGCACAAGCCCCTCTACTACGTGATAGGCATGTTGCTGCTCATGGGAGTTTTCCAGTTATATCAGTGCAACAGCCGTTCGCACTTTCATCCTCGTCCAGGCGAAGAGGTGAAGACCGAGATGGTCCAAGATGCACCTCAACCGCCATCAATCGACCATAAAGCCGAGAGGCCATTGCCACCATCTGGCAATGGAAAAATCATGGGTCAGCCACCTGGCATTGGCAACGCCCACGTGCCTCCCCCCTTCATGCGCCGCGACATCCTGGCGCTGGTGATGTTCCTCCTGGGCATTGGCACCAACTTGGGCATTAAGTTCTACTTCCGTTCCATCGAGGCCCGCCGTGAGATGGAAGACCTCGAGAAGGTAAACCTCAAGCAGAACCTCGACCAGCTCCGTTATCAATTGCATCCTCACTTCTTCATGAACACCCTCAACAACATCCATGCCCTTGTCGACATCGACCCCAAGAAGGCCCAGGAGTGCATTATCGACCTGTCGAAGTTGATGCGTTATATCCTCTATGAGACCAACCATGAGTATGTCCAAGCCTCTCGAGAGGTAGAGTTCATGGCCAACTACGTTCGCCTGATGCGCATCAGGTATAACGACAAGTTGACGTTTGACGTGTCAAATGCCGACGACGGCAAGGGCGTGTGGATTCCGCCACTTATTTTCATCTCGTTTGTGGAAAACGCCTTCAAGCACGGCGTGAACTACAACAAGCCCTCGTTCATCACTATATCATCCAAGATATATACCAGCGACAACGGTGAGCCACGCTTGCTCTACCTGTGCCGCAACAGCAAGCGCACCAACGGTGAGGCTGCTGCCAGCAAGAAGGTGAGCGAAGCCAGTGGCGTGGGCCTTACCAACATACGCCGCCGCTTGGACCTGCTCTTTGGCAGCAACTACACTCTCGACATCGACGACGGCGAGACCGAGTTCCTGGTGAAGATGGACATCCCTGTCAAGACCAGCGAGCCGGTTAGTTAGGTGGAACGTGGAAGGTGGAAGGTGGAAGGTGGAAGGTGGAAGGTAGAGGGTGGAACGCCTCAACTTGCTTGCGAAACTTGAAACAATTATATAACAAAAAAATACTATTCTATGATACGTTGCATATTAATAGACGATGAGCCACTTGCGCTGCAGCAAATGGAGTCGTATATCAGCAAAATACCTTATTTAGAGCTCGTGTCGTCGTGCCAGAGCGCTATCGATGCCCAAGAAGTGCTCAAGCAGGAGAAGATTGACGCGATGTTCTGCGACATCAACCTGCCCGAACTCAGTGGCCTCGACTTTGTGAAGTCGCTGGAAAATCCTCCCATGGTGGTGTTCACCACCGCCTATAGCGAGTATGCCGTTGAGGGTTTCCACCTCAATGCTATCGACTACCTGCTCAAGCCATTTGGCTTTGACGACATGAAACGTGCCGCCGACAAGATCAAGAAGCGCTACGACGCCCTGCGCACGCTTCAAGAGGTGAGCCAGATAGACGAGGACGACGCCATCTTCCTGAAGACAGAATACAAGATTGTGCGCATCAACATTGGTCACATACGCTATGTGGAGGCGATGAGCGAATACCTGCGCATCTACCTTGAGGACTATCCCCGTCCCATCATTGTGCTGCTTAGCATGAAAAAAATGGAAGAGCGGTTGCCCAGCCGCAGTTTCATGCGTGTGCACCGCTCTTATATCATCAACCTCAAGAAGATTAAAGAGGTGAGTAAAAACCGAATTGTCCTGGACGATGACGTGGAAGTGCCCATTGGCGACAGCTACCGCGACCAGTTCAATGCCTATATCAACAGCAAGTTCCTGAGCAAGTGAGGCTCGAGGCCCGGGGATGGGAGATAGGAGTGGATAGGAGTGGATAGGAGTGGATAGGAATGGATAGGAATGGATAGGAATGGATAGGAATGGATAGGAATGGATAGGAATGGATAGGAGCCCCGATCCCCTATCCTCTATCCCCGATCCCCGATCCTCTACCTGATAGTATAGGTGAGTGTTCCTGAGCGTTCTATTGTTTGTCCCACTGGCACGCGGAATCTTGACTGGCGGGCCAGTGAGAGGCAGCGGTTGCGTGTGGTGGCGTCGGACACCGAGCCTCCCACAATCGAAGCCTTGGTCACCGCTCCCGTTGGACTCACATTAACCCTTATCACCACTGTTCCTGCCACTGGACACTTTGCGGTGGGGAAATACTCCAGCGTGTAGCCTTCCAGGCCGCCCACACCAGGCTTGCCCATCGACTTCTCGGCACCAGGTTTTCCCTCGGGATTGCCCTGCTTGCCAGCACCATTGCCACCAGTGTTTCCAAAGATTTGCTTCATCTTGTTGTCGGTCTCACTGTTGGCCTTAGCAGCGGGTTGCTTAGGCTGCTCGGTAGTTTTCTTGGGGGCAGGTTGCGGCTTGGGTGCACCTTGTCGCTGAGGCTGTTGTGGCTTGGGTTGCTCGGTCTTCTTCTCGGCAGGCTGTTTCTTGGGTTGCTGCTCCTTAACCTGCATGGGCGATGGCTGGGCGTTGTTGGTCACCTGCTGTTGTGGCGACTCATCGATGGCGCCATTGTCGCGCAAGTTGTTTTGCCCTATCGCCTCTTGCTCGTTGTTCTCGCTGGATTGCTCTTGCGCAGCGTCCTGAGAATTCTGGGCGAGCATGTCATCGCTTTGTGGCTCAAGGAAATCGCCCATCTCCACATATTCCCCACCAAACATGATGGTGTCCTGCAGCAGTTGCAAGTCCTGCTCCCCGTCGAGAGGCGGGTAGTTGTAGTGCAGACTCGTGAACAACAGCAGTGCCACGATTCCCGCACCCAGCAGCAACGTGATGAGAGCCGAGAGAAGCTTATTTCTATTATCGTTATTACTTGCCATTTAAATCGTTGAAAGTAGTGGGTTGAGTTAATGCTCGGTGACAGTAGTCACTGGCTTTGCTACTGGCTGAGAGGGCTGCTGCGAGGGAGCATTGGCAGGAATCTCGGTCACTGTGGCGCTACCCTGCGCGGCTGGCTGTGCTGCAGCTTGAGCAGGTTGCTGTGCGGGCTGGGCAGCATCTTGTATTGCCTCCACGGGTTCGGGCTCGGGAGTGGCATAGTTGTCGCTGGCAGGCTTAGTTGCCAGCACCACCTTGATGCCCACCTTGGCGCCCTTGTCGAGGATGTCGACAATCTTTCCGTAGGGCACGTCCTGGTCGGCATGCAGGGCAATGAACTGTGACGGGTCGCTTTCCTTCACTGCCTGCAAGAAGCCGTAGAGCTGGTCATCGGGCAGCGGCTTGAGGTCGCCCTGCTTCACCGAGTCGCCCTGAGTAGCAAACATTTTCATGTCCTTGTCGATGAAGATGCGCGTGGTGGGCTTAATGGCAGTCTGCTGGCTGCTTTGTGGCAGGTTCACCTCCATCGCCGATGGGAAGACGAAGGTTGACGTCACCATAAAGAATATTAGCAGCAAGAAGATGACATCGGTCATCGACGCCATGCTGAACATCGACAGAGATTTGTGTTGTCTCTTGAGTGCCATAATAGGTTGGGGGATTACTGTTTAGGTTTTGCTGGCTCGTTGAGCAGGTCCATAAACTCCATGGTGTTGCCCTCGAGACGGTTCATGATCTTGTTAACGCGAGAGGTGAGGTAGTTGTAGGCAAAGAGGGCCAAGATACCCACCACAAGACCTGCCACGGTAGTGACCAGAGCCTCATAGATGCCACTGGCGAGGATGCTCACGTTGCTTTTCTCACCAGCGCTGGCAAGCGAGTAGAACGCCTGCACCATACCGGTAACGGTGCCCAGGAAGCCAATCATGGGAGCGCCAGCAGCAGTTGTGGCGAGCCAGTTGAATCCCTTCTCCATCTTGGCAATCTCCATGTTGCCCACGTTCTCGATAGCCACGAGCACGTCGTTCATGGGTCGGCCAATGCGCGAGACGCCCTTCTCTATCATGTGGGCATAGGGGGTATTGGTTGTGAGGCACAGTTGCTTTGCCTCGTCGATTTTTCCATTTTGAATCAGGTTCTTGATGCTCTGCAGGAAGTTGTTGTCGGCCTTGGTGACGCGACTGGTAGCAAACAGCCTCTCGAAGAAGATGTAGATGCTCACGAGCAACAACAATGCCAGCGGAATCATGAGCCAGCCACCCTTGAGGGTGAGGTCCCACACCGATAATGCGGTAGAAACAGTAGCGCCTTGAGCGCCTTGAGTTGCCGCTTGGGCAACTATCATGCTAAGTAATGCCATTATTTATTATATTAAACTGTTATTAATCTATTATTATTAACTTTCTATGTTTGTAAAAATTGTGTTATTATTGCCAAATTATCTTGTCGTAGCTTCTTAATGGCTATTGCAAAAGGCTATTTTTTCGAGCAACTCCCCCTCTAAATAGAGGGGGCGGGGGGAGTATGAAAAACAGCGTTGCAATTGCAGCTAGTGAAGTTCCTCATCGAGGCACATCCATAAGTCTTTGTATATCACCAAGCTGCGAGGGTCTTCGACACTCTTGCATGGTGTTGCTAATGAATAGCTTCTTCGAAGCATTTGACCTCTTCGAGATAGCCTTTCGGAGTATTGCGAACCCTCTTTCTTGTAGACCGAACCATTACCTCCGAGTCAATCCTCCTTGAGGATTTCCTCCTGAGCCTTTCCCTTGCGCAGCATGTTCTTGAGGCGCCTATAGCCTTCCACTCCCAGAATTGTGAGACCACCATACTGGCAGGTCTTTGCCAGTCCAAAGAGAACCGTCCACAGCACCCCTTTGGCAGCCACGCTGATGGGTAACAGCATTTGGGCAAAAGAGAGGATATAGAATGGAATGCAACAAAGCAGGACTATCACGCCAGTCCTGAACGACAATGATTGCAGCCATTGCTTTACCTTGAGGAACGTTTCTTTAAAGGACATTACAGCAGTTGTGGTTATAACTGTCGTGGAGGACTAATCCTGCAAGCACTTCTTGTAGGCAGCGATGGTGTTTTCAAGGCCCAGGTAGAGGGCATCGCTAATGAGGGCATGACCTATCGACACCTCGTCGAGATAAGGCACATTGTCCTTGAAATACTTGAGGTTTAGCAAGTTAAGGTCATGGCCTGCGTTCAGTCCCAGTCCCTCGCTGTGAGCCACCATAGCCGCCTTGTGATAGGCCTCGACCGCACGCTCGGGGCTGGTAGTGAACATCTCGGCATAGGGGCCAGTGTAGAGCTCTACCCTGTCGGCACCCACGCTCGCCGCCTGTCGCACTCGCTCCTCAAGGGCATCGACAAAGATGCTCACCCTTATTCCCTCCTGCTTGAGCCTTGCCACAATCTCTCGCAGGAAGTTCTCGTTCTCCTTCACTGGCCATCCCTGCGACGAGGTGAGCACGCCGGGAGCGTCGGGCACGAGAGTGGCCTGGTTGGGCCTCACCTCGAGCACGATGTCCATGTATCGCTCATCGGGGAAACCCTCGATGTTGAACTCGGTGTGCACCGCCGGACGCAGCTCATACACATCGGCACGGGTGATGTGCCTCTCATCGGGACGAGGATGAACCGTGATGCCGTTGGCTCCAAATTTCTCGCAGTCGAGTGCCACCTGCAGCACATTGGGCAAATTGCCGCCACGTGCATTTCTTAAAGTGGCTATTTTATTTACGTTTACACTCAGGTTTACCATAAAATACGCGCTTTGTCTTTTTTATTACGTGTTGTTTTCTATAATTAGTGCATTGATATGGGCAAAAATTAGTATATTTGCCGTGCAAAAATAAATTAAGTTACAAAATTAGGCGAAAAGCGTGAAATATAAAAACAATATAGCACTTTAAATATTTTTTTCAACGTTTTTCACACATTTCAACCGCTGGCACACGCGTTATAACACCATTACGGCAATGAAAATATCACTTTTTGGCAATCGATATCAAGAGAAGTACAAAACGCCGTTGCGCGACTTTGTGGGCTACCTGCAAGAGGCTCACTCGCTGAGCGTGGAGGCCGACTTCGCTGCCTATCTCACCTCGCTGGGCTTTGACTTGAGTGACTCACGCACCTTCTCGCTCGACGACTTTGAGGGCGACGAGCTGGCGGTGAGCATTGGCGGCGACGGTACCTTGCTGAGCAAGGCGTCGCGCCTGGCGTCGCACAACACGCCGGTCGTGGGCATCAACACAGGGCACCTGGGCTACCTTGCCGCTTGCCGCCTCAACGAGGCTCGCGAGATGATTGAGAACATCGCCCGCGGCGAGTGCCGCCACGAGCAGCGCACCATGCTGCAACTGGTGAGCATCAACGGTAAGGCGTGCGACAACATCATCGCCCTCAACGAGATAGCCATCTTGCGTCAGGACACCACCTCGATGATCTCGATGCCCACCACCATCAATGGCACCATGCTCACCACCTACATGGGCGACGGCCTGGTGATAAGCACCCCCACTGGTTCCACTGCCTACAACATGAGCGTGGGCGGCCCCATCATCATGCCCATGACGAGCTGCCTTGCCCTCTCGCCCATCTCTCCCCACTCGCTCACGATGCGCCCCATTGTGGTGGGCGACGACTCCGAGATTGAGGTGACCATCAACACACGCGCCCAGTGGATCCAGGTGAGTGTCGACGGCATGGCGATGACCCTGCCCAGCGGCAGCACGGTGAAGATAGGACACGCGCCCTACAAACTCTCGGTAATCCAGAAGAAAGACCACAACTTTGCCAACACCCTGCGCGAGAAACTCCTGTGGGGAGCCGACCAGAGATAATGCTTCTTGGTTTATGGTTTATAGTTTATGGTTTATGGAAGACAGTGGTGAGATTAAGGGCAGAAGAGATTAAATAAGAAACTAGAAAAAACTAACTACTCTCATGATTATTCCTCCACTACTGAAGCCTGGCGACAAGATTGCCATTGTGTCGCCGTCGGGGACGGTGCTGCCCGAGAGGGTGGACGGTGCCGTGCATGCCTTCAAGGAATGGGGCTTTGTGCCCGTTGAGGGGAAGCACTGCAGGGAGAAGTACACCGCCTATGGCATTGTGTCGCATAGCGCCCCGCTGGAAAGCCGCCTGGCCGACTTCGACCGCGCTCTCCACGACCCCGAGGTGCGCGCCATCCTGTGCAGCCGTGGCGGCTATGGTGCCGTGCAGCTGCTTGAGCATCTCGACCTCGACTATATCGCCCAAAACCCCAAGTGGCTAGTGGGCTTCAGCGACATCTCGGCGCTGCATGCGGCATGGCACCGCGCCGGCGTGGTGAGCATCCACTCTCCCATGGCGAAGCACTTGACCCTCTACGGCAGAGATGACGAGATTAACCAGATAAACTACAAGATAATGACCCGTGGCGAGATGCCGTGCTATCAAGAGGCGCCACACCCCCACAACCGCCCGGGCATCGTCACTGCGCCACTCACTGGCGGCAATCTGGCAGTGCTCATGTCGCTGCTTGCCACGCCGTTCAACATCATCAAGCCAGGGCACATACTCTTCATCGAAGACGTTGCCGAACAGGTCTATCAGGTGCAACGGCTGCTCTATCACCTTCGGCTCGCGGGCATCCTGCCGCGCCTGGCAGGACTAATCGTGGGGCAGTTCACCAAGCATCGCGGCGACGACACCACAGCTATGCAAGACATGATCCACGACATGGTAGCGCCCTACCACTACCCCGTGGCGTTCAACTTCCCCATAGGCCACGTGCCACGCAACCTCCCAATGGTGGAAGGCTCCACAGCCACCCTCCAGGTCACTGCCACCGCCACCACGCTCGACATGAGCATTTAGCCTGAGGGTAGCGGGAAAAACAATTCAGCCACCCTGGAGTGCCAGGGCAGCTGAAAGTGTGTTTAACTGAAGTTCAATTCAAGCCATTAGCTTAGAGCACGAGAGTGTTGGTGCACTCCTTAGCATTGAGCTTGTCCATGTCGGCCTTGGGAAGGCGGGCTTTGAATACCAGCTCTACCTCTTCGCCAGCAGGCTTGTTGAGCCATTCCACGAGTTTGGCCTGGCTGTCCTCTTCAATCTTGAGAACGAGCTTCACGTCACCATTGTCATCGTCGCGGCCGCTAATCCAGAGCTCGGCGGGCTCGGTCATCTCTTCCACCTCGGTCTTGTCTTTGTGCTTGATAGTTACCTTAGCAGTAACGTCGAGGATGTCGCCCTCGCCAGCAACCTCAAAGCTAATGGGCGCGCCCAGTTCGGGGAGGAAGCAGTTCTTTGTGCCAGTGGTACCGCTAATACCATTCTGAACCGAGAACTGATAACCCTCGTCACCGCCAGCTGCGCTAGCGCTGCCACTACCTTGATTAGCATTACCAGTGCAAGAAACCATCATTGCAACCGCTGCGATCATCAATAAAAACTTTTTCATAATAGATAATTTTTTAATTTGACTCGATTCACCAGGAGACTGGGTCAGCGCCACCTAGTCTCACCAGTGAATCTAAAAACTTAAAAAAACATTTTTAAAAGTCTTGTGTTATACAAGCGCGAGGCGCTGACTCGGCTTGTGGTGCATTACACTATGTGTGTGTCGATTCACGTTTCTTTATAAAAGGGTGGCCTGTATTTTCGTTGCACTGAGTAACCCATTAATTGTTTCTGCGACCACCCTTGATACATTTTCTACCCGCAAATCTAAAGTTCTCGTCACGCTTGACACCGCAAAGGTACGCAACATTTGCGCAATCACATTATAACTGTGGGGACATTGATTGTAACAATGTGGACATTTTTTGTAACATTTTTATCATTTTTTGTAACACAAAGGACAAAAATCACTGCAAAATTGCTATAATTCAGCACTTTAGCATTTCAATGAAAATATTGCCGAAAAAGTGCCAAAATATTGCCAAAAAACCGCGTTTTTAACGACCAACCGATTCGGTTGGTCGCCTTGGTCTCTCGCCTTGGTCTCTCACCTAGGGCGAATAGATCAACCCAAATGACGCTATAATTAAAGAAAACCATCTCACCTCTTCCCTCTTCCCTCTCACCTCTCCACTCTGTACTCTCCACTCTGTACTCTCCACTCTGTACTCTCCACTCTGTACTCTCCACTCTGTACTCTCCACTCTGTACTCTCCACTCTGTACTCCCCACTCTGTACTCTCCTGAAATTTGGTATTTTTCTTGATTATTGGTACTTTTGCAGCAGAAAACAAAAAGTAAAGTCATGAAGATTTCTATCATTAATGGTCCTAACCTGAACCTGATTGGGCGGCGCGAGCCTGAGATTTATGGCACACAGCCGCTCGACAGCTACCTTGAGCAGCTGGCTCAGAACTACCCTGGGGTGGAGTTCTCCTTCTTCCAGAGCAACAGCGAGGGCAGCATTATCGACGAGATACATCGCGTGGGATTCAGTGCCGATGGCATAGTGATTAACGCTGGCGCCTACAGCCACTACAGCCTCGCCATTGCCGATGCTCTGCGAGCAGTGCCAGCACCCGCCATCGAGGTGCACATCAGCAACATCTTTGCCCGCGAGAAAGAGCGCCACACCTCGGTAACAGCGGCTGCGTGCAAGAGCATGATTGCCGGCAAAGGCCTCGACGGCTACCGCCTGGCAGTAGAACAACTGATGAAGAAATAATCACTATTCAACTACTCTACTATTCAACTACTCAACTACTCATGACCCAAGACTTAGAAGACTACTTGTTGGCTCACATCGATGCCGAACCCGAGCATCTCCACCAGCTCGACCGTGACACCCACATCGAACTGCTCTACTCGCGCATGTGCTCAGGGCACCTGCAAGGGCGGCTGCTCAAGATGCTCGTGCGCATGATACGCCCCAAGCGGGTCTTGGAACTGGGCACCTACTCGGGCTACTCTGCCCAGTGCCTTGCCGAGGGACTGCTCGACGACGAGGCACACATCCACACCATTGAGATAGAAGACGAGCTCGAGGACTTCCTGCGCGCTCATTTCGACCAGTCGCCCGTGGGGCACCGCATCACGCTGCACATAGGCGACTGCAACGACATCGTGCCCACGCTAGGCGGAAATTTTGACCTGGTGTTTATCGACGCCAACAAGCGGCAGTATGTCGACTACTTCAACCTCGTGATCGACCATGTGAAACCCGGCGGCTTCATCATTGCCGACAACACCCTGTGGGACGGCAAAGTCGCCGACCTGCACGGGAAGAAACTCGACCCCCAAACGCAAGGCATCCTCAACTTCAACAACCTCGTCGCCGCCGACCCACGCGTGGAAACCGTCATCCTCCCCCTGCGCGACGGACTAACCATTATGTATAAGAAATAAAGGACAAAGGACGAAGGACCTCCTTCTCCTTAAAAAACAATAAAAAACGGTGGCAGGGGTGAATAATTTTTGTATATTCAGTAATTAATCGTAAATTTGCGTGCTTTTGTGAAATTTACTTCAACCCAGCATAAACTAACAATTCTATAATCAACTATTTCATAACTATTTAACCAAACTATTTTTATGGCAAAAAACCGACTATTTGTCCTGCTGATGCTCCTTATGAGTATTGGATTGCTTGCGCAAGCTGCTCCAGTCACCCAAGAGCAAGCACGACAAGAAGCCTCAAGATTCCTGCTCAACAAGCAAAAAAGTAATCACAGCCTTAAGTTTGCGACTAAAGGCAACAAGACCTTAGAGGCTGCTGCTAGCAACGAAGCAGCCTACTATGTATTCAACATTGGTAACAACCAGGGTTTCGTCATCGTCGCTGGCGACGACCGCATCAACCCCATTCTGGGCTATAGCGATGAGGGCTACTTCGACGAGGCAAAAGCTCCCGCCAACATGAAGGCATGGCTCAACGACTATGCGCAGCAAATCTCGCTGCTCGACAAAGTGGCTGGCATCGAGGGCGCTATCGCCGCTCCTAAAGCCAAGGACGCTGTGGACACACGCAACTCTATCGCCCCCTTGATCACCACCAAGTGGGACCAGGCTACTCCCTACTGGAACGAGTGCCCCCAGTTCATGATCTCGGACAACGAAGAGGACGGCTATGAGCTTGCCTACACTGGCTGCGTTGCCACCTCGATGTCGCAGCTGATGAACTTCTACAAATATCCTGTGACCACTCCTCAGGTGATTCCCGCCTATACCTTCACCTACGGCGACGGCAACTACAACTACTCTACCGTTGACATGCCCGAGCTGCCTATCACCACCTTTGACTGGGCTCACATGCGCGACACCTACACCGGTGCCGAGGACGAGGTCTACACCTCGGCAGTGGCTCACCTGATGTTCTACGTGGGCTGCGCCATCAAGTCGCAGTATGGCGTGTCGGCCACCGGTGCCTACACCGACGACATCCCCAAGGGCTTCGCCCTCTTTGGCTACGGCTCTAAGCTCGCCTACCGCAACGACTACACCCAAGAGGTGTGGGACAACATGGTGTATGAAGAGCTCGCTGCCGGCCGCCCCATGATCTACAACGGCACAGCAGGCAGCGGCGGTGGACACTCGTTCATTTGCGACGGCTATGAGTATGGCAACTACTTCCACATCAACTGGGGATGGGGAGGCATGGGCAACGGCTACTTCCAGCTTGCCATCATGAACCCCTACGCCAGCGGCATTGGCGGCTCGTCGAGCGCCGAGGGCTACAACATGAAGCAGAACATCGTCTACAATATCATTCCTGGTGGCACTCCTCCTCACGAGGATGAGGAAGAGCCTGCACTCACCGCCACCGCCACCAGTGGCCCCAGCGGATGGGACCGCGATGGACTGAACAATCCCTTCAGGATCTACAAGTCGAAGATTGTTAAGGTGAGCTACAGTGACCACTCGGGCTCGGGCAAGAAGTTCAAGACCGCTCTCGCCCTGTTGAACCCCGCCGACGGCACCTTTGAAGTGCTCGCCAACTCGGCCGACAACATCTACTTCGCTGTCACCACTTCGGCTCAGGGACAGACCCACAGCTTTGGCAGCGGCGTTAACATCAACTCTGACCAAGTGATCAACTTTGGTGCAGGCCTCACTGGCACCTATCACCTTGTGGGCGTTTATCAGGTGGAAGGCACCAGCGACTGGAAACTCATGAAGGAGACCGACCGCCACTACCTTGAGGTGAACATGAGCAACACCTCTTGCCAGGCAAGTGCACACCCCGTCATCAACCTCGCCACCACCAACTGGGAGTTCACCGGCGGTGAGCGCGTGGGCGTGAAGGAGCAGGTGAACGTGACCGTCAAGAACAACAGCGTTGACCGCTTCTTTGGTGACCTGTATCTCGACTTTGGCGGACAGCAGATTGACGAGTACTCGCAATACACCACCGTTGTGCAAGCCGAGGTTCTTCCCGGCCAGGAATCGGTGGTGACCTTCAACGTCACTCCCGCCTCGGCAGGCAACAAGACCGTAAGGCTCATGCGCATCGACCAGTATGGCAGCTACGAAACCATTGGCAGCAGCAATGTCACCATCGCCCAGAGCGAGGAAGCCGAGGAGATCGACCTCTCGGTGGTTATCAAAGCCGAGAACTCGGTGCCTGCCGATGACCCAAGCAGCAACGACGTCATCTACGACAGCCGTGCTCACTTCAGCGCCACCATCACCAACAACAGCAACGGCGCCTACAGCAAGTATGTGCTCGCACCACTGTTCATCGTTGATGAGAACGGCGGCACTATGGTGACCTACAAGCAGAGCCAACTCTCGCTGGCAGCTGGCGAGTCGAAGACCCTTTACTTCGACTTCGACAACCTCGCCTACGGCTCGACCTATGCCCTGAACATCTATGCCCGCAACAACCGTCCCGATGAAGAGGAAGGTTCTCACGTAGACAACATCGTGAAACCCGGTGAGTCGGTTTACTACGACATCATGCCCGGCATCATCACTTGGAACGCCAGCGGCGAGCGCAACGGCTACAAGCCCGTTGAGGGATTCCAGGTAGCTGCCGACGTGGCTGCCGTGAGCCTCGAGAGCCTCAGCCTGAGCGATATCGTGCCTAACAGCAACCCCAACACCCTCTACTTCATCGACGAGGGCGCACAGGCTCCTGCAAGCCTCATTGACCACAACATCGTAGCAGGCTCCATGGCACAGAGCATCGCTCTCAAGGACGGATACCCCTACTTCACACCCCAGAGCTTCGTTGCCCAGGCGATCAGCTACGAGCGCACTTTCACCAAGGCTCGTCAGAACGGTGTGGCCGAAAACTGGAGCACCATCGTGCTGCCATTCACTCCCACCATCTGCTCGGCAGGCAACGGCTTGTGGATTGAGCGATTCGCTCAGGAGGCCGACGGCGAGGTGACCTTCAGCGAGGTCGACAACATCGAGGCCAACGTGCCCTACATCATTGCCATCGACAAGGCTGCAGGCCTCGTCAACACCCCCATCACCTGGAGCGCAAGCGACGCATTGCTCAAGGCCGAGCCCATTGCCTACACCAGCGGCGAGAAATATCTCATGGCAGGAACATTTGCTGAGCAGACACTTGAGGACATCTACACCGTTGACGCTGCTGGCGCAGTGGCACAATGGGGCAACAGCATCGTAGCACCATTCCGCGCTTATTTCAAGGAGATTGCCGCTCTTGAGAACCATGCCAGCATCCTGCTGCCAGGTGACACTCAGCAGCAAGCAGTTCCTGGCGACGTTAACGGCGACGGCCAGGTTACCAGTGTTGATGTTACAGCACTCTACAACTACTTGCTCTACAACGACATGAGCAACATCGTGAACGGCGACCAAAGCGGCGACGGCCGAATCACCTCGACCGACGTGACAGTAGTTTACAACATCATTCTGGGCACAAATTAAACCCAAACAGGTCACGCGACTTGAATACAAAAGAGTCCGCACTGCTCAATGAGTTCAGTGCGGACTCTTTTTGCCATTGCCACTTGGCGAGAGGTTTCATGCTATTCTAATCCCTCACATCACCGGCCAGCAGAAGGCTTTGAGCCGGCGTTCCAGCTCACGCTCGCGCCCTCCCAGATACTTGTCGACAAGCGCATGGAACTGTAGCGAGTGGTTCATGTGGGTGAGGTGGGCGAGTTCGTGGCAGATGGTGAGCTCAATCAGCTCTTCGGGCAGGAACATGAGATTGGCCGAGAGTTGAATCACCTTGTCTCGCGTGCAGTGCCCCAGTTTGCGCAGCCCATACCCTATCTCATATCGCGCTGGAGCCACTCCCAGCCGCTTGCTGATGTCCTGAGCCAGCGGGATGAGCACCTTGCTGGCATGCCCGTCAAGAGCCGCCCTCAGTGCCCTCGACACCCATTTCTTAGCGCTAGGCTCATCAAGGTCGACGCCTCGTGGCACCAGCACATCCACATTGTCGCCGTTGTGATTGAAGATTATCAAGTCGCTCCTTCTCTCCTGCTCACCAATGGTGAGAGTGAGGCGATAGCACTGAATCACCTGGCCAATGTGATAGGACATCGAGCCCTTGTCCTTGCCCGCACGCAGCTTGACGCGAAACGTGTCGAGCACCTCGCGCAGCTGCTTCACGCCAGTGCCATAGGGCGCGTTCATGTAGAGCGAGCCGCCTTTCCACCGCATAGTGATGTTGCGCATGTTGGCACGAAAACTCACATACACCTTGCCAAATTCCTTGTCTTCGATATAGTTCATGGTTTTTTAGGGAGCGCCTGCGGCGCGGGAAAAGTGGAAAGTGGAACGTGGAACGAAGTTTTTAGAGAGGCGACTGCGGCGCGGGAAAAGTGGAAAGTGGAACGTGGAACGAAGTTTTTAGAGAGGCGCCTGCGGCGCGGGAAAAGTGGAAAGTGGAACGTGGAACGAAGTTTTTAGAGAGGCGCCTGCGGCGCGGGGAAAAGTGGAACGTGGAACGTGGAACGAAGTTTTTAGAGAGGCGCCTGCGGCGCGGGGATCGGGGGTCGGGGATCGAAGATAGAAGATCGAAGATAGGGTTCTCGAGCAATCGAACGGTCGAGCAGTCGAGCATTCGAGGGATAGGAGATGCTGCTTCGTCCCTTGCGCCCTAAAACCTCGTTCCACCTTCTACATTCCACCTTTTACGCGCCGCAGGCGCTACTTAACACTTAAAACTTATCCTGATACTTGCACTGTGATGCCGGTCTCGGCCTCGATGTGTTGTGCTATGCGCTTGAGGTCTTCGACGGGCACTTTCACCAGTTTCTCCTCGGGGGTCTTGCGGTCGATGGTGTAGAGCATTATCTCCTGTGGACGAATGGCGAGGTAGGCATTGATGAGGGCGTCGATCTCGGCATCGGTGGTGTTGTCGACAATCTCGCCGTCGTGCTCACCGCGCACCATCATCGTTTGCACAATACACTTGCCACCATAGGCCTTCAGATCCTCGATAATGCCGTCGGGCAGCACATTGGGCGAAACAGGACGGTTGATGAGCCGCATGGTGTGAGCCACCGCGCTGTCGAGCTTGAGGATATTGTTGTCCACCATTTTCAGCGCCTCAACCACACTGGGCTTTCCCGCCATCGTGGCATTGCTCAGCACGCTCACCTTAGCGCTTGGGAAATACTGGTTGCGCAGGTTTATCACGTCGTGGACTATCTCCTTGAAATGCGGATGCAGCGTGGGTTCGCCATTGCCCGAAAAAGTGATAACGTCGAGGTTCTCGCCCGCCTCGTGCATCGCTTTGAGCTTGTTCTTTAGCTGTTTCTTGAGAGTCTCACGCTTTGCCACTCCTGTGGTGCCAGGACCTTGAGCATTATAGCCCGCCTCGCAGTAGAGACAGTCGAACGAGCAAATCTTGCCATCGTTAGGCATGAGGTTTACACCCAGTGAAGTCCCGAGCCTGCGGCTGTGAATGGGACCAAAAATCGTACTTGTAAATAAAACTGTTTGCATTGTCTATTTTATAGAAAATAAAGGATTTATACACTTGTTAGTTAGAGGGAAGTAAGACTACCCTGCAACGATGTAACAATGAGGGAATAAATGCTGGAAATTTCATACTCCCCCCCGCCCCCTCTATCTTAGAGGGGGAGTTAGATACATCATATCTTGCTCTACATGAAATCATTACCCAACTAAAAACTTGAGTTTATACACTTGTTGGTTGTTGAAACAGGTCGATATACTGCTGCGCTATCTTGGATGCGGCAAACTTGCGCTCCACCTCGCTGTGGAGGAACTCCCGTGAGACGCCAGCGTCGATAGCCCACTCAATTCCCTGTGCCACACTTGCAGCGTCTTTATACTCAGCAATATAGCCCGTCTTGAGGTGCTCCACAATGTCGGCCTGCCCGCCCTTGCCGAAGGTCACTGGCAAGCATCCACTCGCCTGCCCCTCGATGAGCGTGCCCGGCAGGTTCTCATAGAGAGCCGTTGAGAGCACAATGTCGCTGTGACGATACAAGAGACTCAGCTGCTCGGTCGATGCAATCGTGCCCAGATAGGTGCAAGGAATCTCAATCTCGCCGAGCAACGACTTGTCGTGCAGGTCGCCATAGAGCACCAGGTGAATCCTGGCGGCGAGCTCGGGCTTGTTGCGCGCAATGTATTGCGAGGTCTCAATGAGCTCCTTGAAGCCCTTTACCTCCACGTCGAGCCTGCGTGCGCCCATAACAATAATCTTCTTGTCACTGGGAATCCCCTCGAAGCCACCCTCGAGCCTGGTGCAGTCGAAGTCGTTGATTGGGAAGGCATTATATATCACGCTCAGCCTGCTGTCGCGCATCGACGTGCTCTGCCGGCAGCACTCGGCAAGCCAGTGGCTCACCGCCACAAAATGGATGGGCGCCTGCTCATAGAGCCTACGCTTCTTCTCTTGAATGACGGTAGAGAGGTCGTTGCCCTTAGTCTCCAGCAGCGGACAACTGTGGCAATGCACCTTATATCGCTCACACTCAAACGAATAGTGGCATACACCCGTGCAGTTCCACATGTCGTGCATGGTCCACACAAGGGGTTTGCCAGCCTGTGCGAGCTGCTTAACGTTCTTGAGCGACAAAGTGCCCTGGTTCACCCAGTTAAGGCACACCACATCGGCCTCCTTCACCCAGGGATGAGACACCAGGTTGATGCCGTGCGAACCCGTGTCGATCTTGAATAGCGTGTCGCGTCGCAAGCCATTGCGCAAGAACACACCCAGCCGCTCGGCAAGGAAGTTCCACTTGTTGCGCCACTTGCCGCCCATCACTCCCACGAGCGCATCGTCGCTCTGGCGGTCAATCACCAGCATTCGTGCATCGACCCCAGCATCCTGCAGGGCATGCACGAGCCTGAGCGACACTATCGCCGCCCCACCCTGCATGTCGCTATGGTTAATGACAACTACCTTCATGGCTCAGTCCTCTCGAGAGGCATATCGACCTTCTCGCCGTTGAGTTTCACAATCCTTGCAGGGTTGCCAGCAACAGTGCAATTGCTTGGCACATCGCAACTTACCACCGCCCCAGCGCCTATCGTGGCATTGTCGCCAATCGTCACGTCGCCAAATACCGTGGCACCAGTGAAAATCTTCACGTTATCGCCAATGACTGGGCGCTTGACGTTGCGGTCGTTGCCCAGCGTGACAAGTTGGAGGCAATAGAAGTTCTTCCCTATCTTCTCGGCATTGAGATAGGTGGCATAGTTGTGCTCAAAATGACACCCCTCCCCTATCGACGGGCACCAGATGTTGAGAGTTCGCTCCGGCGGCATCAGCCACTTGATAAACACCGACCTGTACTCGCCAAGCCTGTAGTAGAACAAGTTGCGGAACACCCGTTGTCGCGTGCACACCTTGATAAAGGTCACCACTCCCCCATCGCCCTCACCATAGCGGCTGAGATCCTTGTCCACCACCTTCTTGTGAGCCAGATAGAAGGCGATGTGAGGAATCATGCGCAATGACGAAGCGGTGAGCAGTGCAAATTGTGTGTAGGGATTCATTGTCGAGACTACATTAATATTTTGAATTTGCAAAATTAGTAAAAAGAGCGACAAAAAGCAATGAAGACACCTTCAATAATCGTCACCACTACTCCACCCTGCTGGTTATCAATCGCTTAGTAGTGTGCTGTAGAGCGCGGTAATCTTGTGGTAGAAGTTGTCGTAGTTTAGGCGCGTGTCAAAGTCGTGCTTTGCCTGGCGCCCCATCCTCTGGGTCAACTCGCGGTCGTTGCACAGAGTCTTGAGTGCCTCAACCAGCTGCTCCACATTATTGGGCTTGACAAGGATGCCATTCTCCATGTCGCGCACATACTCAGGCTGGGCTCCGTTGCTCGTAGTGATAATGGGCTTGCCCTGCTTCATATACTCCAGGTTGCTGATTCCCTGCATCTCGGGGATGGTAGAAGGCTGCACGCCAAAGTCGCACTGCCACAGGTAGCCATGCATATTGCGCTGAAATCCCATCAGGTAGACGTTTTTAACAAGCTTATTCTCAACGATATAGCTCTTGATGCGCTGCACTGCCTTGGGTTGTCCCTCGCCCAGGATAACGAGTTTGTAGCTGTCGCGGTCGAGCTGGGTGACAGCCTTGAGCAGCACGTCGATGCCCTTGTCGCGGTTAAGACGGCTATGGAACATTATGAGCGACTGCTCAGGCGACATCTGCAACTCCTTGCGCAGGTCGGGCACGGGAGCCTGAGCACTGGTGTCGGTGTTGAGCACACTCTCAGGGATCACGCTCGCGAGCGACTTCTTGATGCGAGGTGCGGCATGAGCAAGAAAATGGTCGTAGGCAAACTGCGACACAAAGACATAGTGGTCGATGTTGCGGTACACCTTCTTTGACACATAGTTGAACGTGGGCTTCTTGAGCGTGTGAGGTGTGAACACAACCTTAGTGCTTGGGTTGTCGCTAATGATTCGCGCCATCACTGCTGTCATGGCATCGCGATAGGTGTGCACGTGCACTATGTTCTTTCCCTTGCGCAGCATGCGCGCCAGGCGCACCGGGCTGTCGAAGTCGCGAATGCCCTTGAGTGGCAGAATCGACACAGGGATGTCCATCTTCTGGAACTGCTCGATGATGTCATCGTTCTTGGCGCTCACCACCTCGACATAGTAGTCGGGGTCGTGACGCATGTGAGCAACGAGGTCGCTGGCATATCGCTCTGCCCCACCCCACGTTTTGCTCGATACTATGTGAAAGACATTAATCATGATAGAAATTTTATGGCTAAAGATTTTATGTCACGAAGATAATAAAAATTCTTGACACTGGAAAAAAAAGAGAGAAAATATTGAGTTTAGACTCGGGTATTTGGCTTACTTTGGAGAAAAAAGCGCAAAAAATGCAAGGAAAATGGGTTAAATTTAGAGTATTTCGCCATTAGCGGCCTATCTTTCAATTCATTACGCCATCTACAAGCGATAGGCAGAGTTCTGGTCAGAAAAATCGCAAAATGCGCTCCTTGGCACTGCCCTACTCCTTCCCTGTATTTTCAGGGCTTTGCAAGGCGTCAATCACCAGCCGAGCCTTAGCAGCCCCAACGACGAGAGTGATTTCCTCGTCGGTGGCACTCTTGATGCGCTTGACGCTCTTGAAGTGCTTGAGCAATGTGTTGCGGGTTGCTGGCCCTATTCCCTTGATGTCGTCGAGCTGACTGTGCAGTTGCGACTTGCTGCGCTTGTTGCGGTGATGCTTGATGCCAAAGCGATGGGCCTCGTCGCGCAGGCGCTGCAAGATGCGCAGCGTCTCGCTGTTCTTGTCGATGTAAAGCGGCACACTGTCGCCTGGGAAATATATCTCATCGAGCCGCTTGGCGATGCCTATGGCTGCTATTGTTCCACGCAGCCCCAGTCCATCGAGCACCTCGACGGCGGCATTCAACTGGCCCTTGCCGCCATCCACCACCAGCAGTTGTGGCAACTCGGCATCCTCGTTCAAGAGCCTCGTGTATCGCCTGTGAATCACCTCACGCATCTGCGCATAGTCGTCGTTGCCGCTTGCCTCCTTGATGTTGAAATGGCGGTAATCCTTCTTCGACGGCTTGGCGTTGATAAACACCACACACGACGCCACCGCACTCGTTCCCGAGATGCTGCTGTTGTCGAAGCACTCGATGTGTCGAGGCAGTTCGCCCAGGTGCAAGTCCTTTTTCATGGTGGTGAGCGTGCGTGTGACGCGTTGCTCAGGATTCAGTTTCTCCATGCGTTGCAGCTTCTCATTGCGATATTGCTCGGCATTCTTGAGCGAGATTTGCACCAGTCGCCGCTTGTCGCCACGCTGTGGCACCACATATTCCACGCCTTCAATCTCAAAATCGGGGATCACATTAACCAGGATTTCCTTCACCTTGTCGTGCTTGTAGATGTCGCTGAACCGTTCCCTGATGTCGCGCATCGCGGTGGAGAGAATCTCCTCGCTCGTCTCGTCGGAACCTGCGTCCTGGATTTTATACTCCACAGTGAAACTTTGCACGATGGAGCCATTGCGCATGTGCATGAAATTGACAAATGCCGCCGCATCGTCGAGCACGATAGTGAACACATCAATGTTGTGGATTGACGGATTCACGATCACCGACTTCACCCTATAACTCTCCAGCAGCTGGTACTTGCGCTTTAGGAGTTCGGCGTCCTCAAACTTGAGATCCTGCGCCAGTCGCATCATCTCCTGCATCAAGAAATCGCTCACCTGCTTAGTGTCGCCATTAAGAATCTTGGTGACGCCAGCCATATACTCGGCATAGGTTTCACGTGAAACAAACCCCTGGCAGCAGCCTTCACAGTTCTTGATGTGGTATTGCAGGCAGAGTTTGTACTTGCGTGAATCCACATTTTCCTGCGTGAGAGGATGACGGCAAGTGCGGATGGGGTAGAGCTGCTTGAGCGTGTCGACGAGAGCGTGGGCGACCTCAGTCTTGGGATAGGGACCAAAGTATTTCGCCCCTTTAGTGTGCTTCTCCCTTGTGATGAAAACACGCGGGAACAGCTCCTTGGTGACGCAAATCCAGGGGTAGGACTTGTCGTCCTTGAGCAGCACATTGTAGCGCGGCTGGTACTCCTTGATGAGACTATTCTCCAGGTCGAGCGCCTCCTCCTCGGTGTTGACAACGATATATTTCATGTCCCAGATGTTGCGCACCAGCAGATTGGTCCGCACCACAGGATGCACCCGGTTGAAATAGGAACTCACGCGACGCTTCAGGTTCTTGGCCTTGCCCACATAGATAACAGTTCCTTCCCGGTTCAGGTATTGATACACACCTGGACTGGTGGGAAGGAGCGATATTTTGAGCTTTAGTTCGTCGCGCATTTCTTAGGAGTGGATATGAGTGGGTAGGAGTGGATAGGAGTGGATAGGAGTGGATAGGAATGGATAGGGGAGGGGCGATAACCTTTTCCTCGTCTCGTTTTAACCCTGCCGTTTTAATCCTGCTTATTTTATCCCTGCCTCGTTTTAACCATGCCTCGCCTTTTTCCTTGCCTTATTCTCTCTTTATTTCAACCTTAATCTTATTCTCCCTCGAAGTCGAAGAGAGATGTCACCTCAACATCGCTGGGGAACTTTGTGCGGCCCTTGAGGTCGACGAGTTCGCAGATGAAGTTCACATAAATCTTCTTGGGGTTCATTGTGTTCACCAGGTCGATGGCGGCGGCCATTGTGCCACCTGTGGCGAGCAGGTCGTCGTGCATGAGCACCACGTCGTTCTCGCCAATCGAGTCCTCGTGGATCTCGATAGTGTCCTCGCCATACTCCTTAGTGTAGGTCTTCTTAATGGTCTTTGCAGGGAGTTTGCCGGGTTTGCGCAGTGGCACGAAGCCAGCACCTAGTCCAGCAGCAAGGATTGCGCCGAAGATAAATCCGCGCGCCTCGATGCCCACCACCTTGGTGATGCCCTTGTCCTTGTACAGGTCGATGAGGGCGTCGGCCATGACGCGCAGCGACTCAGGGTCCTTAAACGCCGTTGTCAAGTCCTTGAACTGAATTCCCTTCACTGGAAAGTCGGGGACATTTCTCACTTTACCTTTAACCGATTCGATTTTTTCTTTTTCCATTTTGTCACAAAAAAATTATGTGCCTGCGATAGGGGAGTGGCGAATGTTTCACGTGAAACATTGTGCCGTTTCATCGTCCCATGAGCACAAGCAGAATGTTGATATCGCTGGGAGAGATGCCAGGGATGCGTGATGCCTGGCCAATCGTCTCCGGATTGATGCGCGCGAGCTTTTGCCGCGCTTCGGTAGATATTTGCAGTATTGTTGAGTAGTCAAACTTATCCTTAATATAGAGCTTGTCGAGCCTGCCAATTTTCTCGGCAATCA
Source organism: uncultured Prevotellaceae bacterium (assembly GCA_900318065.1). Lineage (GTDB taxonomy): Bacteria > Bacteroidota > Bacteroidia > Bacteroidales > Muribaculaceae > Sodaliphilus. The sequence continues at coordinate 21,401 of ONIY01000019.1, read as the reverse complement.
TCTCCTCGCGCTGGATGTAGCCGTGATATTTGATCTTAATCTCGGCGGCCTCGACTATCTCGTCACGGCGAGCATCCTCAAGGGCATCCACCTTATCCTTCAAGGCAGGGATAAACTGCGCAAGTTGCTGAATATCAAGCTGTGGGCGCAGCAGCAAGTCATAGAGTTTGAGCCCTTGCTTAAGTGGCTGTAGACCAGCCTCTTGCAGCGACGGGTTGATGATCGATGCCTTCACCGAGAAGTCGCGTGCAAACTTCACCAAGTCGTCAACCTGCTGCTTCTTGGCGAGCATCAAGTCATAGCGCTCCTGCGTGGCGAGTCCCAGCGCATAACCTCGTGGCGTGAGACGCATGTCGGCATCGTCCTGGCGCAGCAGGATGCGGTGCTCGGCACGCGAGGTGAACATGCGGTAGGGCTCATCCACACCCTTCGTCACCAGGTCGTCGATGAGCACGCCTATGTAGGCCTCGTCGCGAGCAAGCACAAACTCCTCCTTGCCGCCAATCGCCTGGTGAGCGTTGATACCTGCCACAAGACCCTGTCCTGCCGCCTCTTCATAGCCCGTAGTGCCATTAACCTGACCGGCGAAGTAGAGGTTCTTCACGAGTTTGGTCTCAAGGGTGTGCTTGAGTTGGCGTGGATCGAAATAGTTGTATTCAATGGCATATCCCGGGCGGTAGACCTGCGCGTTGCGCAGCGCCGGGATGCGCGAGAGAGCCTCGATTTGCACGTCCCAGGGCATCGACGACGAGAAGCCGTTCAGGTACATCTCCTGCGTGGTCTCACCCTCAGGCTCGATGAAGAGCTGGTGCGAGTCTTTGTCGGGGAAGGTCACGAGCTTTGTCTCGATGCTGGGGCAGTAGCGTGGTCCCACGCTTTGAATCTGACCATTATACAGGGGAGAGTGGGGGAGTCCTTCGTGCAGAACCTGGTGCACCTCTTCGTTGGTGTACACAATCCAGCAAGGTCGCTGACGCAGCTCGCTGCGCACCCCAGGAAGATAGGAGAAATGGTGAAAATCGTTCTCCCCGTCCTGGCGGGTAGCTTGCGAATAGTCGATCGTGCGCGCGTCGATGCGCACTGGTGTGCCCGTCTTCATGCGATTAGTCTCAAAGCCCAACTCCACGAGCTGCTCGGTGATGCCATGCGACGCCGGCTCGGCCACCCTGCCGCCCTCGAGCTGCACACTGCCCACGTGCATCAGGCCGTTGAGGAACGTGCCAGCCGTGAGAATCACCGCCCGGGCTGTGAACGTCACGCCAAAGGCCGTTTTCACGCCCTTTACCACGCCATCCTCTATTACCAGGGCAGTGGCGCTGTCCTGCCACATGTAGAGGTTAGGAGTCTCGTCAAGAATCTTGCGCCAGTTCTCGATGAAGCGGGTGCGGTCGCTCTGCGAGCGCGGGCTCCACATCGCCGGGCCCTTGCTGCGGTTGAGCATGCGGAACTGGATAGACGAGCGGTCGGTGACGATGCCCATCTGGCCGCCCAGAGCGTCGATTTCTCGCACTATCTGCCCCTTGGCGATGCCACCCACAGCGGGGTTGCAACTCATCTGCGCCACCTTGTTCATATCCATGGTGATGAGTAGGGTAGGGGAGCCCAGCCGGGCTGCGGCACACGCAGCCTCGCAACCGGCATGTCCGGCGCCAATCACTATGACATCGTAATCAAACCTCATTGCTCAATCGAGTTTTCAGGAAGAATGGCAAGCGCCTCGTTCTCGTGCTGTTCCATTATCTCTCGCTCGCCAGGGCCCTTGTCGTTGATGCCACACAGGTGCAGCACGCCGTGCACTATCACGCGCAGCAACTCCTGGTGGTAGTCCACTTCGAGCATCTGGGCATTGCTTGCCACAGTGTCGAGCGAGATCACCATGTCGCCACTAATGCGGCGGCTGTTGCTGTAATCGAAGGTGATAATGTCGGTGTAATAGTCGTGTTGCAGGAACTGCTTGTTGGTAGCGAGGATATATTCATCGTCGCAGAATATATAGGTCAAGGTACCCACACTCTTGTTGTGACTGCGGGCAACTGCCTCTAACCATTCTTTGATTTTCGCCTGGTTGATGCGAGGCATGGCAACGTTTTCTACCAAGTAGTTTATATCCATAACCTTCCAGAAAAACCAAAATGCAAAGTTAGCAAATACTTTTCAGTTTATGGTTATCGACAGCACAGTTTTTTTAATTTGCTCGCAAAAAAGGGGAAAAAAGGATGTTCTGAATGCTGTGTTTTTTTAATGTGGTTTCGCGGCGAGGCAGGAATGTAACTTTGCACCGTGACTTTTTTAGGACCACCACCTAACAGTCACCACTATTTTATTAACCGTTTAATCTAATAATGTAATGAAACAAGACAACAAACCTGAAACCGACAAACTTGACGACGGCAACGAGGCAGCACAAGCCAGCAACGCCAGCGACTTTCAGGCAGTGGACGAGACACCCGCTGTTGCCGCCGAGCCTCAGGAGCAGCGTGCATCGCAAGTGGAGCGCATCCTCACTGCGCTGGGAGTGAGCGAGAGCGTCCAGGCAAGTGCAAGGGCCATCCTGGAACCTATAGAGAAAGGTGTGGCGCCTGGCGAGAGCATCGTGCGACTTGTGGTGAACGCGCTGCGACACGACGAGGACGTGAAGAACGCCGAGGCCGAGGGCTACCTGCGTGGCCGCAACGAGGTGATCGACGCCGCCAGCAAGACCCGCGACCAGCAAGGCCCACAACCAGTAAACTTCCCCATCTACCGCAAGACAAGCTTCTGGGAATAGAAACTAGAAGGACGAAGGACAAAGGACGAAGGACAAAGGACAAAGGACGAAGGACAAAGCATTCCTCGAACGCTCGAACGCTCGATCCCCGATCCCCAATCCCCGATCCTCGATCCCCGATTCCCAATCCCCGATCCTCGATCCTCAATCTTCGCGCCGCAGGCGCTACTTAACACTTAAAACTTAACCCTTTACACTTAATTTTTCTCCCCGATTCTCGATCCCCGACCCTCGATCCTCGCGCCGCAGGCGCCACTTAACACTTAACATTTAACTCTTAACACTTATCAATTTATGTTTTTCAAAAAGACTATCAAGCGTGTGAAAGAGACACGCAACTGGATCAAAGACCACCGACAGCTGTTGATGCTGTTGCTGGCAATCGTGATAATGCTCATCCTGGGTGGCTGCTATGCCCATGACCACAACTCGCTACTCGCCATCGTGATAGCTGGCGTGGCAGGCGGCAACCATGTGGTGGACGAACCCCTCACCACCGACCGTAGTCGCGAGGCATCGCCCGAGCTGCTGCTCAACGAGATCGACCAGCAGATTGTGAAGATCCGCCCCATGGCGACCCCTATCGACCAACTCTCGCGCTGCGCGGGTTCGAAGCACTCGGGGAGCATGATTGTAGACTACTACAACGTAGACACCAAGCCCACCCTCACCACCATGCGACAGGGCTACACCGAGCCCGCCGCGGGAAGCGCTACCGACGAACACGTGAGGGCGACAATCGTCACCGAACAGGACGAGATGTTTGACGTCTCCGACACCATCCTCGTGCAGGGTGTGCAGGGCTACGAGCCCGACGGCACCACCGTGAGCAACCAGGAGCTGGTGCTCTATGTGGTGTCGCGCGACGACAACAACGGGCTGCGTGTGCAAGCCGTCAACGGCAAGAAAATTGGTGACATCGAGGGCTGTGTGCCTTCCATCACCCGCGGTGCCGTGCTCATTCGCATGGGTCGCGCCGCCACCGAGCTCGACGTGATGTCGCCACAGTTTGAGGCTATGCCCCACAAGGCACAGCAGTTCTGCCAAATCTTCAAGATGCAGGTCGAGGAGAGCACCCTTCAGCGCCTTGCCAACAAGGAGGTGCCCTGGACCATGAACGACCAGGAGGAGGCGGCTATCTACGACATGCGCCTGGGCATGGAGAAGAGTTTCCTCTTTGGCGTGAAGTCGAAGCTGTGGGACAACAACAAGAAGGAGAACGTGATGTTCACCGGCGGCATCTGGCATCAGGCGGGCAAGGACTTCGTCTATGACGACGACGGCTTCACCCAGGAGTCGATCATCGACATGATGCGCGAGGCTTTCACCGGCAACGCCGGCAGCAAGCGCAAGATCCTGATTGGTGGCTCCGACCTCATTGGCCGCCTCAACAAGCTCGACTACAAGCGAGTAATCACCGCCAGCGACACCGTGACGAAGTGGGGCATCGACTTCACCGAGCTGCGCTCAAAGTTTGGCACCCTCTATGTGCTGCTGAGCGAGGTATTTGACGAGTGCGGCATGGAGAGCGCCGGAATGATTATCGACCCGGAGTACTTGCAGAAGTACACCCACGTGCCCTTCAGCGCCGAGACCCTCAACCTCAAGGCGAGCGGTGTGCGCAACGTCGATGCCACCGTCCTCACCGAGGCCTCTTGCCTTGTACTGCGCTACCCCAAGGCCCACATGCGCATCACCAAGGTGTGACACCCGCTCAGCCTGTCATACTCCCCCCTAACCCCCTCTATCTTAGAGGGGGAGTCAGCTAGGAAACTGACTTACGCATCACTGCTTGTCATACTCCCCCCACCCCCCTCTATCTTAGAGGGGGAGTCAGCTAGAAAACTGACTTCGGCATCAGCCTAACTCCGTGCTTCGCACTCCACCCCTGCCTAAGTCCTTACCAGTCCTAACTGGCTTTTATCGGGTCTACCAAATGTAAAAATCAAGGGTCGCACAACCACTGTGCGGCCCTTGAAATTAATTTATGAACTTAAGTCTCAAAAAACTTATCACTGAGCTGGACCGTCCCAGATGAATGAAAATCCACCAACGTAGGTGGGCACGCCATCCACACCAAGGAGGTGACCCACAGTGTAGACATTACCCTCTCTGTAGAAGTAGCAGTAGCTGAGATACATGTCGGTGAAATACTCAAGAGTGTACTCACCCATGATGCCTCCACCCTTGATGTAATCGGGCTCGCCGTTTTCATCAAGATAGAACTCGATGTCGTCGCTATCGGCAAAGTACTTAACGTCCTCGGCAGACTCAAGGAATGCAGCCAGCGACTGATAAGGCTTCACGATGCGGAACATAACGGGGTTCTCAAGTGCTTGGATAACAGCAACATCCTCGACAGTGTTCTCGCCATCATCATAGAAGTTGCCATCGATGAAGGTACATGTACCAGCACTAACCCAAGTGTAGTCGCTAACGACAACTACGTTGATAGTCTTGATAGCATTTTTGAGCACTGGGTCGGCATCAACAACTGCATCTTCAAGGCTCATGGTGTAGGTGTAGGTTTGACCCTTCTCCAGGTTAGAAGCCTTAACGTTTACAAATGCAGTGCCCTCACCATCCTTAAATGTCACCTTACCGTTGCAATCGTCGCTCATGACATCGGCATTACTTGCCTCAGCTGTGTAGCTAACAGTGAGTTCTCCGCTCTTATTGTTACGGGTAATCATAACAGGTACAACTATCTCATTCTCGGCTGTTGTAGTGCTTACTGCCGATTTCTCCCAACTGATATTGTTGTTGGTAGAGTTGTAAAGTGCACCTTCATTCTCCTGGTCGCAGCTTGTCATTGACATTCCCAATGCCAAGAGTGCTAATCCAAATAAATATTTTGTTATTTTCATAATTCTAAAATTTAATGAAGGTTATTAATCGTCAAGTGGATTCTGGTCGGTGCTCAGGTTCATGCTGGTGTTTCCATCAAACTCGGCCTGTGGAATAGTCAATACCCACATCCAGTTCTCGGGATTAGTAGTGGGACGTCCAGTAAGGAGAGCGCCACTGTTCCAGCCATCCTCAGCCTTGCGCAGGAAGCCTTGTTTCAAGCGCTTGATGTCATACATGCGGCCAAACTCGCCCCAGAGCTCGATGCGGCGCTGCAGGAGGATTTCCTCGAGCAGTGAGCCAGTGCTCTCGTTGGTGAGGGCAGCCAGCGACTTGCCACTCTTGTTGCAAGTGTAGGTAGCATCGCGCTGCGACATTACAGCCATGAGGTGTTCTCTTGCCTCACCATCCTTGCCCTGACGGCACTCGGCCTCGGCAGCAGTGAGGTACATCTCCTCAACACGCATCCAGATGTAGTCGCCCATCCATTGTGAAGGATCGCTGAAGTACATCTTGCGCTGCAAGTGAGCACCGTTCCACTCGCTTGGAACCAGAGCGCTGTAAGGACTGAGCTCGGGGAACCAAGCCTTGCGGTCGTCGGTAGCGGCAATCTTGTTGTAGAGCGAAGTCTGGATCATCTTAGGAGCACCCAGTCCGTAGCTTGCCACGGTGTCCATGTGAGCGAAGAGCGAAGCATAGCCACCAGCCTGGTCGCTGATAACCTGTGCACCCCACATCACGTTGGCCTTGGTAACATCGTTAAGACCAATGAAGTCGGCAACCTTGATAATCTTCTTGCCGCTCTTGGCGATAGCCTCCTCGGCAGCAGCCTCGGCGGTAGCCCAGTCTTCCATCACGAGTGCGATGCGGGCACGAATACCCTGAGCCACGGCATAGCTCATGTGAGCCGACTGCTGCTGTGGCAGACCCTGAAGCAGGTCGCAAGCCTTGTTGATGTCGCTCAGGATTTGCTCATAGGTTTGAGCAACGGTAGAGCGAGGCTGTCCAGTAGTAGAGGTAGAAGTGGGCTCGGTGTAGATGGGCACGCACTTCTCGCTCTCGTGTCCCTTGTAGGTGCGAGCAAAGGTTTGTGCCAGCATGAAGTAACAGTAAGCGCGGATTGCGTAGGCCTGACCAATGGCATAGTTCTTGTCGTTGGTAGCGCCACCCATAGTTTCCTCGGCAGCGATGATATAGTTGGCGTTGGCAATCCAAGTGTAGTAAGCTTTCCACAAGTCATAAGAACGCCAAGTGGAGCGGGTGAAGAGGTCTTTCACGTCGTAAACGGCGTCATACCAGAACCATCCCGAACCCGAGGCACCCATAATCATGTCGTCGCCCATCACCTCGGCCATGAGGTTGTAGGCACTAATACCGAAGCACTGGTGAGTGTTACCAGTGGTCGACCATCCAGCAGTGTACATCGAGCGGTAGATACCATTCAATGGAACCAATGCTTTCACACCGTCGCTCATCAGAGTGGCACCACTCATTGAGTCGGTAGGCTCGGTGTTAAGACTATCCCCGGAGCAAGCGCTCAACGAAAGAAGTCCACATATCGCTACAATAGCATATATAAATTTTTTCATTGTATTGTCTCCTTTCTTTTAATTAGAAGTTAACCTCTAGACCAATAGTGTAAGTCTTGTTGGGACTGTAGTCGTAGTTGGTACCACCAGTGAAGTTGTACTGAGGATCCATACCGTTGAGGTGAGTGAACAGAGCAACGTTGTCGGCCGAGGCAAATACCTTGATGCCGTCGATACCAAGCTTAGACATCCAAGCCTTTGGCAAAGCGTAGGCCAAGGTGATGTTCTTGATTGCGAAGTAAGAAGCATCGATAAGGAAGCGGTCGTTGGCAGCAGGTGAGTTAGAAATCTCAACGCGTGGAACGTCGGTCACGTCACCAGGCTTCTGCCAGCGGCGAAATCTCAACGCGTGGAACGTCGGTCACGTCACCAGGCTTCTGCCAGCGGCGAAGCTCGTTCTTGTGCCAAGTAGAGCTCATGTACCAGAGGTCCATACCGCTCTCATACAGGCCATCATAGATCTTGCCACCAATCGAGTAGGTAGTCAGGATTGAGAGGCTCAGGCCCTTCCACGACAAGTCGGTACCCACGCTACCATAGAGCTTAGGAATGCGGCTTCCCATGTAGTACTTGCACTCGTTGGCCTTAGCCTTGCTGCTAGTGATGTACTCGTTGGTGATGTTGCCATCCTCATCCTTGTCATAAGCCCAGTAGAGCTGTGCACCAGTAGCTGGGTCAACACCAGCACTCTTACTCATATAATAGGTGTAGATGGGCATACCTTCCTTAATCACACGGATACCAGAGATCAACTCGGGCGACTCGTTAGTGAGCTTGAGCACCTTGTTGTTGGTCTTATTGAGCATCACGTCGATGTTCCACTCAAAGTCGTGGGTGCGAACTGGAGTAGCGCTCAACTTGAGCTCGAAACCAGTGTTGCGCATGTTACCCACGTTGTCCCAGTAGCCACTGAAACCAGAAGAAAGAGGCATTGGGTACTCGAGGAGCATGTCGGTGGTCTTCTTGTAGAAGTACTCGAAGTCGATGCGCAGGCGTCCGGCAAAGAGAGCAGCCTCGAAGCCGGCATTGAGGTTAGAGTTCTTCTCCCAGCTCACCTTTTGGTTCTCAAGCGATGCGATGATAGCACCAATGTTGTTACCGTTGGCGTAGTCAAGGTCATAAAGGCTCTGCCAAGCATAGAACGAACCAATGTTGTCGTTACCTTGCTCACCATAACTTACCTTAACGCTCAAGTTGTGGAGCCAGTCTACGTCGCGCAAGAAGGCCTCTTTCGAAACGCGCCAGTTGGCACCCAGTGACCAGAAGATACCGGTGTGGTGATCCTTGTGGAAGCGTGACGAAGCGTCACTACGGAGCGAAGCCGACAGATAGTAGCGGTCATCGTAGTTGTAGTTGAAACGGCTCAGGAACGAGTTGATGCGGTAGTTGTCGGTGTAAGAGTCGGCGAGCTGCAGTGAAGTAGCAGGACGAAGCTCCATGATACCATCCACGAGGTTGGTCTTACCGGCAGCGAGATAGTTGTGCTTATAAGCATACCACTCATGACCGAGCAGGAAGTCGATGTTGTGAACCTCGTTGAAGGTGCGAGTCCAAGTGAGCAACTGGTTGAAGGTGTAGCTCTGAGTGCGATAGTTGTACTTGTAGAGCAAACCACCAGCGTTGGCTTGGTTACCGTGCTGAGAGTTCATGTAGAAGTTGCGGTTGCGGGTGTTGTAGTCCATACCGAAGTTAACGGCAAACTTGATACCCTGGCGCCAGCCATATTTCTCGAGGTCGCTACCCAGGACGATACCAGTACGCAGACCAGCGATATCACGCACGTTGCTTGCCTTGTCGAGCAGCAGCATACCCAGTGAGCTGAAGTCGTTCAGGTTACCAGGACGCTGTGCATTCTCACCCCAGTCATACTGGATGTTGCCGTCGTTGTCATAAACGCTGTTGCCCTGAGCATCTTTCAAGTAAACAGGGAACAATGGGTTGATGAACTGAGCGGTGAACCAGGGGTTGGATGTTGCAGTGTCTTCATAGTCACTGAAGTTGCTGGTAGAGTGAGCCAGCGAGGTGTTGATGTTGGCTGCCAACCAGTCCTTGATTTGGCTGTCAACGTTGGCACGGGCGCTGTAGCGCTCGAAGCTTGTGGTCTTCAAGATACCGTTCTCCTTGAGGTAACCAAGTGAGAACATGTATTTTGTCTTCTCGGTACCACCGTTAACCGACATCACGTGCTCATGACGGAAGGCGTTCTTGCGAGTAACGGCGTCGAGCCAGTCCTCGTTCCAAACGGCCTGAGCGTCGGGACGCACTTGACCAGTAGCTGGGTCGATGATGTTGCCCCAAGTGTAGTTCTTGAATGGGTTGTAGAGCTCGCCACCCAACTGACGGCTAAGGCTTGCGCGGGCAATAGCCTCGGCGTCTTTCCATGCATAGCCATTGTTGAAGTGAGCCTGGTTGCGCAGTGCCTCATAGGTGAGCTGTACAAACTCCTTCTGGTCAACCATGTCGTAGCGCTTGGTAGCACGGTTGCTCCAGCCCACGGTAGAGCGCCAGGTCACGTTGGTGCGACCCTGAACACCCTTCTTGGTTTGGATCATGATGACACCATTGGCACCACGAGCACCATACAGTGCACTTGCCGAGGCATCTTTCAAGACGGTCATCGACTCGATATCGTTAGGGTTGATATCGCTGATGCTGCCATCGAAAGGAATACCATCAACAACATAGAGTGGGTTGTTGTCGGCGTTGATAGAGCCGAAACCACGGATGCGGATTACAGGAGCAGCACCTGGCTGACCTGAGCTACCGCCAATCTGGATACCACCCACGTTACCCTCAAGTGCCTTGGTGGCACTGGTAATAGGACGGGTCTCGATCTTCTTGTTGTTAACAGCTTGAGCCGAACCGGTGAACGATGTCTTCTTGGTCTGGCCATAGGCCACAACCATCACCTCGTCGAGTTCGAGACCCTCTTCCTCGAGGGCTACTGTTACATAACTTGCAACCGCAACGATTTGCTCCTTGTAACCCACATAGTTTACACGAAGCTGTGTCACGTTGTCGCTGACGGTTACTGTGAATTCACCGTTAATGTCGGTGCCAGTGCCTTGATTAGTACCAATTGCTTGAACGCTAGCGCCAATCAATGGTTCATTGTCTGTAGCACTTACAACCTTTCCTCTAACGGTCTTGTTAGCCGATGCACCTATAGCGATAATGCACACGGCTAAGAGAGTTGATAAAAGTCTCTTCATACAGTAAACAATTAATGATTAAACTTCAAATTTTATACTCGAAAATATTTAAATCTTATTTTTGGGTTGCCTTTAAAATACTGGGCAAGTAACTAGCCATCTCCTTATACTAAACACTGCACTTGGGGCTTGCTAAAATAGTCTCAGAGCTGCACATAAAAAGATGGCAACATCGATTGCAAAATTATAAATTATAAACAAATGTGGCAAAATTAATTTAATCTTTAACTTTTGCGCGTTTGTTTGTTTCCACAAATCACCCTTTTTGGTTTTTACAACTTAATTTAGATTCATTAACAAATGGCGATTCTTTCACGAATTCTTAGAGCGAAAAATTGCTTTATTTATGGAAAAATGTAACTCAAAATCCACTTTATATCAACAAATTACCACTAAAACGCATGTTACAATGCATAAATTTACAAAATCACAAAACCTATATAAATTAATGAATAAGCGCACAAATCAATTGTTAAATTTGGAGGATTTTAACATTTTTGAATTTAACATTTTTAGGGCACAAATTGAGGACTGTGAGCTTATTGTACCGCCTTAGTGCTACCGTTTTGGGTTATTTCTGCACCGCGACGTGAAAGAAATAAGTATTGATGCCTCGAATGCCTCGAATACTTAGATTTTTCACAGATATTCGCAACTACATAACAAATAATGCTTACCTTATGTAGCACAAGAGACGATTGCAAAGGGTTGGAGCAGAAGTCAGGGGTTTCGTGCTTCGCACTCCACCCCTGTCTAAGCCCTTACCAGTCCTAACGGACTTTTGTCGGGACACTGATAGAATAAATCTTATTCCCTATCGCCGTTAGTTACCGTTCAGGAGTTTATTGTAAATGGCTGTGATGTCGGCCGAGGTTACTGAGCCGTCATTGTTAACGTCGCTGTATCGCTTGAAGCGGAAGCTCACCCCGGTGAGCACGTCGTAGATGGCAGTGACGTCGGCCGAGGTGATGGCTCCGTCCTGGTTGACGTCGCACACGTTATAGGGCGACTGTATCGTGCGGCTCTGGGTGCTTTTTATTCTCACGGTCTCGCCATTGCTGTAATAGTAGAAGACTATAAAATAGGTCTCGCCATATTCCAGGTTTGTGAAGGCGAAGTTCAAGTTCTGCGAGTTGTTATAGCCCAGATACACCGCCTGCGACTGAGAGCCGCAGAAGTAGCCCGTGTTGCCCGAGTTGGGCTCTTTCTTGTAGAGCTCTGCCAGGATGTAGTCGTTGTAGGTGTTAGTGTTGGTGTTGGTAACCGACAGTGTGGCGTTAAATGTGGTGCCGCTCACCGACGACGTAACGGTGCCGGTCATAGAGGCCTCGGTTGCCGAGTTGATAGTGGTGGTAAAGGTCTTGAGCACATTGTTGCCTTCAGCGTCGGAGGTGAACTTGAATGTAATGGACCCAGCCGCCGAGGGCGTGTAGTTCATCACCACGGTGCCGCTGGCGCCAGGGGCGATGTCGGTATAGGTGCCGCCTACTTTATTGTTGCCGACCCACATGTAGATGCTGCTGTAGTCGGTAATGCCCTGGTTGCTAACGCCCAGGTTGAGCTGCAGTGGACTTCCCACCTTCTTTACCGACCCGGTGGTCACCGAGTTGATCTTGAGGTTCTGCACCGACTGGGCGTCATAGACCTGCAAGATGAGCTTAGTGGCAGTGATGGTGGCCTTGACATAGTTGACACCTGCTCCACGGCAGGGATAGTAGGTGCTGCTGCCCGAAATGCGGCTGATGGGCCTGAGGTAGTAGGTGCCCGAGGTGATGTTCTTGCCCACACTTATCGACCCCGATGGATAGGTGTAGATGTGTGGTCCAAGAGTCTTTCCAGTCAACACGGTGTGAGTGCTCACAAGGTTGCCGCTGCTGTCGTAGAGGCCCCATCCCAGGTCGTAGGTGTATTCTTGGTCGCTATAGTTCCAGTAATAGGCCACCAGGCCTACACCGGTGAAATTAGAACTGCTCGACGTGCGAGTATAGCTGGTGGTACTTGCCTCGCAGGCCCCGTTCAATCCAGTGACGTTGCCGTTGGTGTTGCTGCTGCCGCCCCGGCTGGGCTGCAGGCCGGTCATGATTTGCACGTTGATGGTGTAACCCTCGCTGCCTGCTGCCGCTCCAGTGCCACCCGAGTCATCGTCGTTGAGGGCATTCAGGGCAAAATATCCGTTTTGATGTCCGCGCCATCCCCAGTTGATGTGGAAGAGCCCGTTGTCATATCCGTCGCAGATGAAGGCATGTCCACCACTTGCCTTGCGGGCGCTGATGAACACTGGCCGGCCCACAGCAAGCTCGCCGTAGACGATGTTCTCCCACTCGGCGGCAGTGTAGTCGGTGCGTGCCAGCTGGCGAGCGTTCTTGTCGAAACCAAAGAAGTTGACAAAGGCGCTGCACTGGCTCGTGGCGCCCGACGTAGACTTGCCATAATTCATCTCTACCGCCTGCCCGCAGTATTTCATCAGCCGTGCCGTCTCCTGCGCGCTGGCACTAGTGTTGGCGGCGTTGTCATACCAGGGGTTCATGACCGAGTAGTTGAACGTGGTGGCAGGAAGTGCGGGACGCTCGTTGACAAAGCCGTCGTTGCTCGAGGTGTAGGCAGGAATGGCTATGCTGCCATAGCCCGACTGGTAATAGTACATAATCTGAGCCATGGCGGTGGCAACACATCCCGTGGGACTATAGTCGGTGTTTCCCGACGAGTTGGTGAACGATGGGCATTGCTGGTTAAACGGCTTGCCCTGAGCCCAGTTGCTCATGAGCATGGGAGCAATGCGCTGTTTATTGCCAGCGCCTATAGCTTGTGTGGGTGCCCATGCGCTCTTGGGAGCAGTGCTGGCATCGTTGAGGTGAGCAAGCTGCTCGGCATAGTCGTTGAGCCAGTCCTGGACACACTCGGGAACCTCCTGGGCGTCGAAGTAGTCCTCGTCGCCCCATGCGAGGATGGAGCGAGCGCGGTCGTCGCCAGCCACGATTACCCAGCCGGGCTGCTCGGGGTTGTTGAACACATAGAAAGCGGGTGTCGCACCCTTTCCTTTCATTGTAGAGGGTTGTTGTGGCATCTCCACATTAAAGAACTGCCCTGCAATGGCCCTTGCCTGCTGTTCATCGACTTGCTTGGCCCAGGCATTGCTGGCGGCTAGAGTCGTTACAAATAATAGGAATAGAATTTTTTTATTCATGGAAAAATAGTGTTAGATAAGTGTTAAGTGGCGCCTGCGGCGCGGGGAGAAGGGATCGAGGATCGAGGATAGGGTTTTCGAGCATTCGAGCATTCGAGCATTCGAGCATTCGAGCATTCGAGCATTCGAGCGTTCGAGGGTTCGATTAAGCATTGTGCTTTGTCCCCGATCCCCGATCCTCGATTCCCGATCCTCGATCCTCGTTTATTTTACTGTGTCGCCTTGCTGCGGAGCCTTGGGCACGGGCATGCGCTCAACATTTCTCACATAGGCGTCGATATTGACGGTGTCGACCGATGTGACAATGTATTTAGTCTCGCCACGCCATGGCACACTGCTCTTGTACTCCTTGTAGTTGAGCTGCACAGCGATGGGGGTCTGCTTGAGAGTGCCCAGGGTGTGGGCAAGGGAGTCGTCGTCGGCAGTGAACTCAAACTCCTTCTCACGCACGTTGCCTTCCGACACCACGTCGTAGCTAAGCAGCTTGCCCTCATAGGTCTTGAAGATGCTGCCGCGCAGCGACACGTCGGCGATGCGGCCCTTGATGTTGCTCTCCTGATAAACACGGAAGTAGCGGTCGCGAATCACGAAAATCAATATCAACAGCACAATGAGCGTTCCCAGAGCAAGGAAGATGCGCTTCTTGTTGCTCCGGCGCTCGATGGTGGTCTCTATCAACTCGCGCTCCTCGCGCTCTTCCTCGGTCTCCTGATGAGGCGCTTTATCCTTCTTGGGAGCACCGCTCTCGAAATAATCGTCAAAATTGTCGTCAATGAGTTTCATATATAGTTGTCAGTTATCAGTTATCAGTAGTCAGTTATCAGTAGTCAGTTTTCAGTAGTCAGTTTTCAGTAAAATAGTTGAATAGTTGAGTAGTAGAGTAGTTGAGTACTCTTGCCTCTTGCCTCTCACCTAATTTCGCTACTGTCTTCCATCAACCATAAACAATAAACCATCAACCATAAACAATAAACCAAACCGCCATCAAATCGTCATGCCCTCGCCTTGGTTCTTGGTCTTGATCACTGTCTTGCCGGTGGCGATGCGCTTGCGGTCGATGGCCATGGAGATGAAGGCGTAGATGCCCAGGACTATGAGCAGGCACGTCTGCACGCCCCACACCAGCCAGGCAAATGCCGAGGCCTGAGGGTCGTAGGGCGTTGAGGGCGGGAAGGCTCCCACGCCATAAAGCGTGAGTCCGAAGATGATGGCAAACTGCCACGGTCCCAAGCCACCGTTGCTGGGCACTGCCATGCCTATGCTGCTGAGCACAAAGAGCACCAGGATTGCCACAAAACCCAGGTCTTTGGTGCACGAGAAGGCAAACGAAGCGATGTAGAGCTGCATGAAGTAGCAGCCCCAGATCAATAGCGTATAGAGCAGAAACATCCACTTGCCGTCCATCTTGCCAATGGCGGCAAAGCCGTCCCACAGGTTGCGCAGCATGAGGCGCAGCTTGGCAATGACCTTGTTCTCGCTCTTGCTGCGGAATATCCACACCAGCGCCACGCATCCCAGCACGCCCAGCACCACAAGCAGCCAGAACACCCATGAGGTGAACATCGAGCCGCCGCCGTCGCCGCGCTGGTCAAAGAACTTGATGAACGCGTCCTGCGCCAGGAAGAAGGTCACTACGGTGAGCAGACCCACTGTCACGGTGTCGCTCAAGCGGTCGCCCACCATCGAGCCCAGCACCTGGGTGAACGATGCCTTCTCGCGCTGGGCAATGTAGCCCGAGCGCCACACCTCGCCCAAACGGGGAAAGAGCAGGTTCACAAAGTAGGTGCCGAAGATGCTGTTTACCAGTGCGCTCAACGACGGCTCAATGCCTATTGCCTTGAGCTGCAACCGCCACCTGAGTGCCCTGAAGATGTGGCTGAAGATGCTCACCACAATCACTGGCAGGAACCACCAGTAGTTCACATCGTTGCGCAGGCTGCTCTTGATAGCCGCCCAGTCCACGTTCTTCGACAAAAACCATGCAAGCCCCACGCTGATGGCAATGGGGATGCCATATTTCAATAATGCTGATATTATCTTCTTCACTATACTCTTGATTATTTATTATCTCTTGCAACTTGCAAAGTTAAACTATTTTATTGGTTTTTGCTAATTATCGCCATTTTTTTCTTCCAACAAAATATTGCAAAGCCAAAAAATCACTGCCAATTTTGTAGTTAGAGCTATTTTCTTTAATTTTGCATGTTGAAAATTATGCACTATCATTAAACGAGAGAGACTATGCAGCAAGTAAGGGCAAAAAAATCGCTGGGACAGCATTTCCTCATCGACCTTGACGTGGCGCAGCGCATCGCCGCCACCATCGAGGACTACAAGCACCTGCCCACCCTGGAGGTGGGGCCAGGCATGGGAGTGCTCACACAGTACTTGCTGCTTAACGGCCACGACCTCAAGGTGGTGGAGCTCGACGGCGAGAGCGTGGAATACCTTAAAGCCAACTTCCCAGCCCTTGACCGCCGCATCATCGAGCGCGACTTCCTCAAGCTCGACCTGCAGGAGGCCTGCGGCACGGGCGAGATGGTGGTGATAGGCAACTACCCCTACAACATCTCGTCGCAAATTCTCTTCCACGTGCTCGACTATAAAGACCAGGTGACTTGCTGCAGCGGCATGTTCCAGCGCGAGGTGGCTCAACGCATCGCGGCAGGGCCCGGCAGCAAGACCTACGGCATCCTTAGCGTGCTGCTACAGGCATGGTATGACATTGAATACCTGTTCACCGTCGACGAGAACGTCTTCGACCCGCCGCCCAAGGTGAAGAGCGGCGTCATCAGGCTGGTGCGCAACTCGGTGACCGAGCTGGGGTGCGACGAGCGCCTGTTCAAGAGTGTGGTGAAAACGTCCTTTGGCCAGCGACGCAAGACTTTGAGAAACTCGTTGCGCGGAATGATACCACCCGAGGCGTTGCCAGTGCTCGACGAGCGCTACAGCGACATCTTCAAGCAACGTCCCGAGCAGCTGAGTGTGGCGCAGTTTATTGAGTTAACCAATATTATCAAGAACCTTCAAAATAAAGAAAGGGGAGGGGAGCAATGAAAGAATTTGACATTGACTACATCGACAAGCTCAAAGAACTTATCGAGGCCAAGGATGAGGCACAAGTGAGAGCCGACATACAAGACCTGCACCCTGCCGACATCGCCGAGCTCATCAACGAACTTGATGATGCCGACGATGCGCTATTTGTGCTGCAACTTCTTGACGACGAGACCACTGCCGACGTACTCGTGGAACTCGAAGAAGACGAGCGCGCCGACCTGCTCGAGAGGATGCCTAACGAGACCATCGCCAAGACCCTGGAGCAGATGGACGCCAACGACGCCGTCGACCTCATCCAGGAGCTCGACGAGGAAGACCAGGAAGACGTGATCAAGCACATCGACGACGTGGAGCAGGCAGGCGACATCGTCGACCTGATGCAATATGACGAGGACACCGCCGGTGGATTGATGTCGACCGAGATGATTGTCGTGAACGAGAACCTCTCGATGCCCGACTGTATCAAGGTGATGCGTGAGCAAGCCGAGGACATGGACGAGATCTACAACATCTATGTCGTTGACGACGACAACCGCCTCAAGGGCGTGTTCCCCCTCAAGAAGACCATCACCAACCCCTCGGCCAACAAGATAAAATATGTGATGGAGCCCAACCCCATCTCGGTGAAGACCGACACTCCCATCGAGGATGTGGCTCTCGACTTTGAGAAATATGACCTCGTGGCAATGCCGGTGGTCGACTCCATAGGCCGACTGGTGGGACGCATCACAGTAGACGACATCATGGACGAGGTGCGCGAGCACAGCGAGCGTGACTATCAGCTCGCTACCGGTCTTACCGCCGATGTGGAGACGGGCGATAGCGTGTGGACGCAGTTCAAGGCGCGCTTCCCATGGCTGCTGATAGGTATCGTGGGCGGTATTGCCAATGCCCTGATTCTCGACGGAGGCGACTCGGCCGAGAATGAGTGGCAAACCATCCTTCCAGGACTGGCGCTGTTTATCCCGCTGATTGGTGGCACGGGTGGTAACGTGGGCACTCAGTCGAGCGCCATCGTCGTGCAAGGCCTTGCCAACGGCTCGCTCGAACTCAAGCAAGCGGGCAAATACCTTGCCAAGGAATTCATGGTGGCAATGCTCAATGCGGTGCTCATTGCTGGACTGGTGTTCCTCTACAACCTCATATGGCCTGCCGACAACGATCCCGGCAAAGCCAACATCACCTCGCTGGCAGTGACAATCTCACTGTTCTCGGTGGTGCTCTTTGCCTCGGTATTTGGCACGTTTGTGCCCATCATGCTTGAGAAACTGAAAATCGACCCAGCCATTGCCACTGGCCCCTTTGTCACGGTGACCAACGACATCGTGGGCATGCTCATCTACATGCTCATCAGCTCCCAGCTCATCGTCCTCATGCTTTAGGGCGATTCGTGGAGTGTGAAAGTGTTGTGAAAGGTTGAGAATCTACCTTGTCAACCCGCTCTTTCAGCATCAATGGGCTGCGCCTCACCAATGCCAAAACAAGTTTTGCCGCTGGCTTCGGCTTGCACCATTGGTCTATCTTAGAGGGGGAGCAGTCCTATTATTATACATTAAGATTGTGCATTATTAAGAATAAAGGAATCGCTTAATGCTCATCTTGGGCGTCTTCTCAAAGGGGGCGTCCATTAATTCTACCTGCGAGATTTTACTGTAGGCTGGCAGCGATTTGTTGGCCTCGTTGCGTATCATTGCTGGTATTCCCGCCTTGGTCTCGTCGTCCATGTCGCTGGGGAACTCGGTGTAGACCAGCGCCACAATCTTGCCGCCGCGGTCCACCACAAGGCATTCGTCCACGTGCTCGCAGTTGGCAAGCACAGCCTCCACCTCTTCGGGATAGATGTTCTGGCCCGAGGAGTTGAGAATCATCGACTTGATGCGCCCACGAATGAACACATTGCCGTCCTTGTCCATCACGCCCAGGTCGCCGGTGCGGAACCATCCGTCGCTGGTAAACGCTGCCGCAGTGGCCTCGGGATTCTTGTAATAGCCTGTGGTGAGATTGCGTCCACGGGCTTGTATCTCGCCGGCCTTGTGCTCGGGGTCCTCGCTGTCGATGCGCAACTCATGAACGGGCTTGCCGCATGAGCCTGGCACAAACTCCTTCCACCACGCATAGCCCAGCAGCGGACATGCCTCGGTCATGCCATATCCCACGGTGTAAGGCAGTTTCATCTTCTTGAAGCACTGCTCTGCCTCGGGGTTGAGGGCAGCACCGCCCATGATGAAGCACTGCACCTGCCCGCCAAAGACCTTCATGATTGCCTTGCGCGCAGCGCGGTAAACCAGCGTCTTCAAGCCTGGGATGATGAAGAGTTTCTTGCGCTTCTCAAGCGCTGGCTTGATGCTATTGGCATACACCTTCTCCATCACCAGCGGCACGGTGATGACCATGTAGGGCCGCACCTCCTGCATTGCCTTGAGCAGCCGCGATGGCGACGGTGTCTTGCCCAGGAAATAGACCGTCACGCCATCCACATTGGGGTGAATGAACTCGATTGCCAAGCCATACATGTGGGCCAGCGGCAGCATCGAGATGATTGTCTCGCCTGGATGGTTGGGGAAGTGGTAGTTGGCAAACTCGTCGGTGTCGCTCATGGCGCCATAGTCGAGCATCACACCCTTGGGATTGCCTGTGGTGCCCGAGGTGTAGTTGATGATTGCCAGGTCATTGAAGTTGTCGCCAGGATAAGTCACCTTCTCGGGCGACATGCCACCGGTGTATCGCTGCTCAAAAGCACTCTTGCGCTGCTGCCACGCCTGTGCCACAGCCTCGTCGCGATGCCACAGCAGGTTACCGTCCTTCACATTGATGGCTGCCTTGAGCAGGGGCATATCCTCGGGATTGAGCCGTTCCCATATATCATCGTCGGTAAAGAGCAGCACACTGTCGGAATGGGTGGTGAGCGACGCCACGTTAGAGGGGTGGAAGTCGGCAAGCAGTGGCACCACCACTCGCTCGTTAACGTTGATGCCCCAGAATGCCATCGCCCATCGGGCAGAGTTGCGAGCGCAGATGGCAATCTTCTCGCCCTTCGCGATGCCAGTGGCCTGGAAGAAGAGCCTGAACTGCTCCACGTTAGTAGCCAGGTCGCCATAGGTGAAAGAGTCGCCTCCATAGTCACACAGCGCCTTCAGGTCCCAATTCTCGTGAATGGTCTTCTCCAATGTCTTCAGATAGTGCTTCATCGTCTTCGATTTTTAATTATACATCTTTATTCGACTGCAATAATAACGGTATTGAGGTTAAAAACATTATTACAAATCACAAAGTTACAACATTTTTTCCAATAATGCCCATTTTTTGTGTTACAATATAATATAGGTAGACATTTTGCGCCTAGAATTTGCAGAATTCAGAATTCTTTTGGAATTTTGCACCCCAAATCACACACTTTCATGGAGCAGACACACAACAACGCGATAGCAAGCAGCAGCGACGCCGCCAGCCAGGCCGACTTTGCCGAGGTGCTGGAGGTGGCAGCAAAGGCTGGACACATCCTGCTGGAGAACGGAGCCGAGATATCGAGAGTGGAGGACATCATGAGCCGCATCTCGTCACACTTTGGCGTGGACTCGGGCAACTTCTTTGTCCTTTCCAACGGCATCTTCACCACTGGCCGTGCCAACAAGATCACCAAATCGGGGGCGCAGGCATCGACATATGCCAACGTCGAGTTCATCCCACTGCGCGGCATTCAGCTCTCGAAGGTAGTGGCAGTGAACCGCCTGAGCTACGACATCTCCAACGGCCGCACCACCCTTGCCGAGGCGCGTGAGCGACTGGAGCGCATCGCCAGTGCCGCACAAAAGCCCGCCTGGGAGCAGATCTTGGGCTCGGGATTTGGCGCCGGCGGTTTCTGCGCCGTCTTTGGCGGTGGATGGATGGACTGCTTTGCCGCACTGGTGGTGGGACTACTTCTCTATGCCTTTGTGCTGGGCGTGAGCGGCCGCTATCTCTCCAAGATTGTGGGAGGTACATGCAATGCCCTGGTTGCCACACTGTTGTGCATCCTGTGCTGGCGCATGGACTTTGGCGGCAGCCTTGCCAACATTATCATTGGCGCCATCATGCCCCTGATTCCTGGAGTGCCCTTCGTCAACGGAGTGCGCGACCTTGCCAACAGCGACTACATCGCCGGCTTCACACGCCTTACCGACGCCATGCTGGGATTCTTCTGCATCGCCGTGGGAGTGTCGCTCGCCTTTATCTTCGACGGCATGCTGCACGGTGGAGTGGTGAGCATCAGCATGACCGTCAACCCCGAGACTGCCAGCATCCTCCTCCAGGCGCTTGCCGCATTCATAGGCACCGCAGCGTTTGCACTGCTCTTTGGCATCGACCGCGAGCACTATGTGCCGGCAGGTGTCATTGGCGCCATAGGGTGGGCAGTCTACCTGCTCCTCGTGCGCAACTGCGGCGCCACACCCGTTGCCGCCACGCTGGCATCGTCCACGCTGGTGTGCATCCTCTCGCGCATGGCAGCCATCCCCTTCCGCATCCCCGCACAGGGATTCCTGCTGTGTGGCATCTTCCCACTCGTTCCCGGTGCCGGAATATTCTGGTTTACCTACTATCTCACCGACTCACAGTTCGACCTCTCGATGCAGAGCGGATGGACAGCGAGCAAAATCGCCATCGCCATAGTCCTGGGCATCATCCTGGCAATGGAGCTGCCACAGCGCCTCTTCTCCCACAACCACCGCACACACTAGAAATTGCCCCACCGCGCGACAACGGAG
>ONIY01000058.1 GCA_900318065.1 uncultured Prevotellaceae bacterium | reverse complement strand
CACTTGTTAATGGTCAAGAAGTAGATTGTGCTTGGTATATTATAAATGCTGACAAAAATGAGTTGTCAACTTTTTTGACAGAAAAAGAATGCAATAATTATTTGTCAAAACGGAAAATCACTCTTCCTGAGATGTACGAAATTGACTCATTATGGAATGAGTTTGATAAAGCGGAAAAATTGCCATGGACTCAAAAATCAGATTCCAAATGAGGAAAAAGAACCATTATTGCCTAATTGATAATAATTTACTCAAATGAAAAAGATAGAATATTTCTGGAACAGACTATATTATGGAATCTTTTGTTGTCACAAAGACACTCAAATTATTATACATAAGATTACTACTTTTTTGTTTGGACTTTTCATAACCAATGATAATAGAAAGAGAGTATACAGAGAGCATCAAAACAGTGTGATAAGATCGTTGACAGACAAGAGATTTAGCACCACATTGATGATTTCAGACATAGAAATGATAGCATTGACAGCTTTATTCTTTTGGGGTACAGCTAATTGTTTAACAAGAATCTTCCCATGTTTATTTTTAGGATCTTTAAATGAGTTGATTTTTATAATCATTTCAGCAATTCCATGTTTGTGCTTAAATTATTATCTTCTATGGCGTAAAGATAAATATCTCAAATACTTTGAATCTTTTGAACAAGACTCAAAAAAGAATAAAGAATGGATGCTCATTAGTGTCATATGTTGCATATCTATTTTAGCTTTTTTCATCATGAGTTTTTACATCATAGAGTCCTAAAAATGATATATATTTAGTTTTTACCCAGTATTGGTTGATTCTAAATAAAAAACGCTATTTTTGCCGATGGCAGGAAACAGATTGAATTTATAAGCCAGTGAAAAACCGCTTTTTGCTGAAGGCATTACGTTAACAAAACCTTGCAAATCGGGAGTAGTACTCCTAATTTACATTGTAAAACAGGAGTGACACTCCCAATTTGCATGCTTTAAAGTGATGACGCTTTGATGCTTTGAGATTATTATGCCATCAAAGCGATAGTTGTTTCATAAAGTTTTATTACCTTTGTTGCCGAAAATGAATAATACACATTAAAATATTAATATAACTAAAGATGAAAACTAAAAGATTTCTATTACTATCACTAGTGATGACAGCAATGACAATGAGTGCCGGGAATCTTAACAAGGGCGTTGACCGCGCCAACCTTGACCTGAGCACTAAGCCTGGAGAGAATTTCTATCAGTATGCTTGTGGCGGATGGATGAAAGCCAATCCTCTCGACCCACAGTATGCACGCTTTGGCACCTTCGACGGCCTCGCCGAGAACAACCGCGAGCAACTCAAGGACCTGATCCTCAACCTGGGCACCAATAATCCCAAGGGCAGCCTGGCACAGAAGGTGAGCGACCTCTACCTTCAGGGCATGGACAGCACCTTGCGCAACCAGCAGGGCACACGACCCGTGGAGATGATGCTCGCCCAAATCTATCAGATGCAACGCAACAGCCTGGAGGCTATGCTTGCCGACTTCCACACTGGAATCGCATCGCCTTTCTTTGACGCTGGCGTGATGGCCGACCTCAAGAACAGCGACCAGAACCTGCTCTACATTACCGCCGCTGGCCTGGGAATGGGCGACCGCGACTATTATCTTGAGAACGACGAGAACACCGCCAAGGTGCGCAACGCCTATCTCACCTACATCGAGAAACTGTTCACCCTCTCGGGCCGCAAGGCAAAAGATGCCAAGAAGGTGGCAAAGAACATCCTGGCGCTGGAAACTGAGTTTGCCAAGGTTGCCATGACCCGCGAGGAGAGCCGCGACTACAGCAAGCAGTACAACCTGCGAACCATTGCACAACTCAAGGCCGACTACCCCAACTTCAACTGGGACAGCTATTTCAACTTGCTCATGCCCGGCAGTGTAAAGGTCGACAAAGTGTGCGTGATGCACCTCAACTCGCTGGCAAAGTTCAACGAGATGCTGCCAACCCTCAAAGAGAAGGATATCAACGACTACCTGGCATTCAAGTATCTTGATGCTGCGTCTAATTACCTGAGCGATGATTTCGAGCAGGCCAACTTCGACATGTACAGCCGCGCCATGAGTGGCAAGACTGTGATGCAACCACGCTGGAAGCGCGCCCTCAACGTGCCCAACTATGTGCTGGGCGAGGCCGTGGGCGAGCTCTATGTGAAGAAATACTTCCCCGAGGAGTCGAAGAAGAAGATGCTCAAGCTGGTGAACAACCTGCGCATCGCTCTTGCCGAGCACATCGCCGGCCTCACATGGATGAGCCCCAAGACTAAGGTTAACGCACTCGTGAAGCTCAACAGCTTCACCGTGAAGGTGGGCTACCCCGACACCTGGCGCGACTACAGCGGCATCAACATCGACCGCGACAACTTCTATTGGGAGAACGTGGCCAGCGCACGCCGCTTTGAGGCTGAGTACCAGTTGTCGCAGCTCAACAAGCCCGTTGACAAGGCAAAATGGCAGATGACACCTCAAACCGTTAACGCCTACTACGACCCATCGACCAACGAGATTTGCTTCCCTGCAGGCATCCTGCAAAAGCCCTACTTCGACCCCGATGCCGACGATGCCAGCAACTACGGCGCCATTGGCGTGGTGATTGGCCATGAGATGACTCACGGCTTTGACGACCAGGGCCGCAACTTCGACCACAACGGCAATATGCTCGACTGGTGGACCGCCGAGGACGCCGCCAAGTTCCAGGAACTTGCCGACAAGCTGGGCGCACAGTACAGCGCCGAGATTGTTGCCGACGACGTGCATGCCAACGGCACCTTCACCATGGGTGAGAACATCGCCGACCATGGTGGCCTGCGTGTTGCCTACAGCGCTTTCAAGAAGACCGAGCAAGGTGCTGGCGACAAGATGATTGACGGCTTCACCCCCGACCAGCGCTTCTTCCTGAGCTATGCCAACGTGTGGGCAGCCAACATCACCAAGGAGGAAATCCTGCGTCGCACCAAGACCGACCCACACTCACTGGGCATCAACCGCGTGAACGTGGCAATCCGTAACCTCGAGCCTTTCTTCAAGGCCTTCAACATCCAGCCTGGCGAGAAGATGTGGCGAGCTCCCGAGGACCGCGTGACTATCTGGTAAGCCTCTGAGATCGAGGATTGGAGATTGTGAATCAAGGATCGGAGATTTTAAAATCAGCCGCCATAGCCCGAAAACGAGCTATGGCGGCTGATATTTCATAAGTCTCAACTACTGACCTGTCAATCAACACCTTGTCCATCGGCAAGGCGCTGGCGCACTACTTCATACATCATGATGCCTCCCGCCACCGAGACGTTGAGGGAATTGATGTTGCCAAACTCTGGGATTTTCACCAGTGCGTCACACAGGCGCGTCACCTCGCGCGAGATGCCTTTGCCCTCCGAGCCCAGCACAAGAGCTACTGGGCCGGTATAGTCCTCCTGGGTGAAGTTGACCGAGTTCTTGTCGCTGGTGCCAATGATGCGGCAACCGCTGTCGTGCAACAGCTTAATGGCCTCTTGCAGACTCTTCTCGCGGCACACTGGCAGGTAGTTGAGAGCCCCTGCCGAGGTCTTCACGGCATCGCCATTAACGGTGACACTGCCCTTCTCGGGAATCACCACTGCCGAGACACCAGCGCAGTCGCAGGTGCGTGCAATGGCTCCAAAGTTGCGCACGTCGGTCACTCCGTCGAGCACCACAAAGAACGGGTTCATGCCTTCGTCATAAATGGCAGGCAACACCTGCTCAACCTTGTAATAGGTAACGGCAGCAAGCATCGCCACAGCACCCTGATGGTTCTTGCGAGTGATGCGGTTAAGCTTCTCGACAGGCACCCGCTGAATGGTGATGTCCCGCTCGCGGGCGAGGTTGATGAGCTCTCGCGCCAAGTCTCCACTCAAGTCTTTCTTGAGCAGCAGTTTGTCGATAGTCTTGCCAGCCTCGATAGCCTCGATGATGGCATGAAGTCCAAAGATAATGTCCATATAGTTGTCAGTTATCAGTAGTCAGTAATCAGTTTTCAGTTTTCAGTTTTCAGTTATCAGTTTTCAGTTTTCAGTTTTCAGTTATCAGTTTTCAGTAGTCAGTAGTCAGTCTTCAGTTTTCAGTTGTTTCGCAAGGCGGTGCCTTGCGACCTGCCAACCGATTGGAAGATTGCAGTGCCCTTAGTCTCACTCATATCTTCCATAAACCATAAACCAAACCGCCTCTCACCTCTCCCCTATAAGAGCTCGGGCGTTGTCGATGGCGGCTTGGTTGACCTCGCTGCCGCTGAGCATGCGTGCAATCTCTATAACATGCTCCTCGTTGCTTAGCCGCTCCACGCTGGTGACGGTTTGGGTGGCAGTGTCGGTCTTGAACACACGCAGGTGGCTGGTGCCGTGGGCTGCCACTTGTGGCAAGTGAGTGATGGCGATGACCTGAATGTGCTGGGCTATGTCGCCCATCATGTCGCCTATCTTGTGGGCTATCTCGCCCGAGACGCCAGTGTCCACCTCATCGAAGATGATGGTGGGCAGATTCATTGACTGCGCAATCACCGACTTGATGCACAGCATGAGCCTCGAAATCTCACCTCCCGACGCCGTGTCCTTAACTGGCATGAGCGTCTGGTTCTTGTTGAAGGCAAAGAGGAATTCCACGCTGTCGCATCCGCTGGCGTTGAGTTCAACTGGGTTGAAGTCTATGTGATACTGCAGGTTTTTCATGCCTAGGTTCTGCGCCAGCGGCACCAATGAAGCGGCAAATTTGCCAGCGGCTTTCTTGCGGTTTTCACTTATGACCCGCGCCTGCTTCAACGCTTGATCATGTTGCTCGTCGAGCAATGTCTGCAACTCGGCGATGCGCTCCTCACTGCTGTCGATGGCAGCAAGACGATGCTCATAAACCTCCTGCAACTTCAGCAGTTCGTCAACACTCTTGACGTTGTGCTTGCGCTCAAGCGAGTAGATGGTGTTAAGCCTCTCCTCCACCTGTTGCAGTGTGGCAGGATCATCGTTTAGACTCTCCTCAACAGCGCCCACACTTTGGGCAATATCTTTGAGGTCGATGAGAGCATTATTCACGCGCTCACTCATGCCTGCCACCTCCTCCAGGTCTTCCTCGGCAACAGCAAGGGTGTTGTGCACGTCTTTGAGCTGCTCGAGCAGCGAGTTCTCCTCGCCATCGAGGATGCTCATCACCTTCCACATGTCCTCCTTGAGACTTGAGGCATTGGCAAGGCGGCGTTGCTGCTGTTCCAGTTCCTCATCCTCGCTGGGCTTGAGGTTGATTTCCTGCAGCTGGTTGAGCTGGAAGCGCAGGTAGTCCTCCTCGCTACGGTTGCGCTCATCGTTGTCGCGCAGGTCTTTGAGTTGCCTCTCGGTAGCCTTATACACGTTGTAAATGTCGTAGTAGGAGCACAATTCCTCATCATGCCCAGCAATGTTGTCGAGTATCGAGAGCTGGAACGCTGGCCTCGACAGCAGCATGTTGCTGTGCTGCGAGTGGATGTCGACCAGTCGCGTCATCAGCTCCTTGAGAGTGGCAAGTCCCACTACCCCATCGTTGATAAACGCCCGTGACCGTCCATTAGGATTTATCTCGCGGCGTGCTATGAGTTCGCCGTCATAGTAGTCAAGCTCGTTATCCCTGAAGAATGCCTCGAGGCTGTAGTCCTCGATATCGAAGCATGCCTCGACCACCGTTTTGCGCTCGCGGTCACGAATCGACGATGAGTCGGCGCGCTCACCCAGGATGAGCGACAAGGCTCCAAGAATAATAGATTTTCCTGCTCCCGTCTCTCCAGTGATGATAGTGAGCCCTTGCTCAAAGTCTATCTCAAGCTGGTCGATAAGGGCATAGTTAGATATAGATAATCGCTTTAGCATAGTGAGGCTGGGTGGGAGTGGATAGGAGTGGGTAGGAATAACTAAGAACGATTCAGATTCTTTTTTTTCACATCCACTGTTTTACTTGTTCTCGGTGTTCTTGATGCGGTTGAGGCGCTCGGTCTCGGTGGGAAAGAGGGGATAAAGAAGTTCATAGACTTTCTCTTTCTCCGAGCTGTTGGCCTTGGAGTAGATGTTGCCCAGCTCATCGAGCTTGGCATCCTTAAACATCGACAGGCACACACTCATGGGAGCCACGTCATAGATGCTCTTCAGCGTCTCCAGTTGCTGCGTGATAGTCTGGCGGCCCTTGTCCACACTGGTCACCATCTGGTCAAGGCCCATGCGGTGATAGTTGTAGATTACCTCGCGAATGGCAGCGGTCTGCTTGTCGGTATAGGCGCTGAGGATCGAGCTGCGATTCTTGGCGTCCTCAAAGGCTTTCCACCCGCTCTCGCCACTGCTTTGAGCCATGCGCACGATGTTTCCCAGTTTCTCATAATAGGGGTCGCCACCGTTGGGTGCAAACGAGTCAAAATCGATAGCAATCACAAAGAGGGCATAGAAGTTGAGAATCGCCGTAAGATTGTTCTGCATCTCCTGCTCGTTGTAGACCAGCTGCTCGTTGTTGTCGTAGTTAAACTCCACGCGGGTGTCCTTGAAGTTTATCAAGGTTGTGGTGTAGGAACTGTTATACACTGGCCGGGTGCTCTGAATCTGCAAGTCGCCCTTCATCCTGCCACTCGACTCGTCATACTCGGCAACTGTCAAGAACATCTTGCACTCTATCTTCTCGTTGGGAGCAAACTGCGCATCGGTCCACACAGTGGTGTTAAGATACTCATTTACCGCCTCTTTCAATGTGTTGAAAATTTCCTTGTTGGCATTCTTCACCTTCTTGGAATCAACGTCAAAGGTGCAGTTCAGCTCCTGAGCACCAGTGCCCAGGCAGCACAGCATTGCCACCACAGCAAGCAATATATTTCTAAAACTTCTCATTTCAAGTGATTTAGTGACTCTCAACTTTTATTAGTCTTATTATATTATTATTTACTCAACTTTCGGAAGTTGGTTCCCCCTCTAAGATAGAGGGGGAGTTCGTTGCCTGATTGTTAGCGGTTTGGAATTTCATGATTACTTTAGAAACTCGTATTATTTATAATAACGTATTAAGCACTAAAAAATTGCCCTTTAATTAAAGAGATAAACAAAAACGTACTTCATGTGCAAATGCGAAGTACGTTTTCAAAGATGAAGTTGGTCGATGCAATTGTTTCGCAGCACCGCCACGAGTTTGTTTCTCGCTTCCTGCGAAGTCTCCACATCACCTTTATCACTCAACTTGAGCCAGGTGTCTTGAAGCGCATCTTGTGCATCATCATCGCCCACGTGGAGGACTACTTCCTGACACCTTTTGCTCATTATGGTATTTTACGCTACTTAGACGCTACTTAGAAAATTTATTGAATAATAATTTGTAATTTTTCTTCTTTTTTCAATAAAAAATACCTATTTTTGTAGGTTTTAATTTGAGAAAATAAAATCACCAAACCCGATTTGATGTTTTATTACTTTGACTTACAATATTTTATCAACTAAATACACTATATTATGACAAAAAAATTACTATTTTGTTTATTGATGTGGGTAATGTGCATGCCAGCCTTTGCCCAGGAGGAGACATTGACCGTGTTTGACGGAACTACCGAAGGTACTGGAACAGACTTAACAATTAAAACCAACGACTTCGTCCCTGCATTTACTCGCAAGTGGAACAAAGCGGGCACCAAAAGCCAGATCATCATCCCCGCCCAATTCTTGACACAAATGAAAGGCGGTGAAATTTCTTCTGTAAAGTTCTACACAACCAGTTATAACACCCCTCACACTACGGCTTCTTCTGCCGATGTTTATGTAGGTGAGGTAGATTATACTACTTTTGATGCAAATGAGGGTCATTTTGATTTTGAGCCCAAAGCCAATTGCACCATTATCTATCAAGGTAAGATAACCGTTGATAGAGTGGGTCCTACCAATCAGGAGTGGGGAGAAATGACCATCACTTTTAATTCTCCTTACAAATATCGTGGTGGCAATCTGCTCATTGGATTTGAGAACACAACCACCGAAGGTTGGGTGCGCTTCCTATTCCGTGGACAAAACGTTATGTGGCATGCAGGCCTTGCTGGAGATCAAGAGACCGCAACTTATTACTATAAGCAGCAGTGCGACTTTATTCCTTGGACCACTTTCACCTACACCCCTGGCAGCACACCCGAGGAGTTCTACATGGTGGGCACTTTCAATGGTTGGCAAACCGGTGAGGGCGACGGTCGCTTGACCTTTGCTGCCACCGACACTGACGACGTTTATGAGACCACTGGCACACTTGAGGATGGTGCCGAGTTCAAGGTTATCACCCCCAATGGCGACGGTTGGACATGGCTGGGTGGCATTGATGAGAATCAAGTGGGCTACTTCTTGATTAACAATGACTTGCTCAACGTGCCTCTGACCATGATTGATGGTTCCAACTTCCGCATGGAGAACGGTGGAGAGTACACCTTTAGCGTGAATGCCATCGACATGACACTCACCGTGCTTCCCATTGGCAATCCTGTCATTCCAGGCGACGTGAATGGCGACGGCCAGGTTAGCGCAGTGGATATCACAGTCCTCTACAACTTCCTCCTTGATAGCGATACCGAATTTATGGTCAACGGTGACCAAAACGGCGACGGCGAGGTTACCTCAGTAGATGTTACTATAGTCTACAACATCCTGCTTGGCGATTAAGAATACACGAGACAAGCACATATAATAAAAGCGCCCAAATTTGGGCGCTTTTTTATTGTTCACATTTCACCGACGGTGTTGCAAAAGTCACAGCATTTTCAGGTAGCCGTTGCTAAGCACGTTGATGATGTCGCGTGCCACCTCGGTTTTGGGTTTGCAGGGATAATCTAACTTCTTGCCATCGCTGGTGATGATGGTGATGACGTTGGTATCAACTTGGAAGCCAGCGTTTTTGTTCTGCAACGAGTTGAGGACTATGAAGTCGAGGTTCTTGCGCTTGCACTTGCCACGGGCGTTCTCTACCTCATTATCGGTCTCGAGAGCAAAACCCACTGTCACTTGTCCAGGACGTTTCATCTCCCCTA
The DNA here is from genome assembly GCA_900318065.1 of uncultured Prevotellaceae bacterium. Taxonomy (GTDB): domain Bacteria; phylum Bacteroidota; class Bacteroidia; order Bacteroidales; family Muribaculaceae; genus Sodaliphilus. Next base: position 3,959 of record ONIY01000058.1, on the reverse strand, counting down.
TTGCACGGGCGATGTCGGGGTTCTTCTTGAGGCGTATGACTGGAATCTCGTCGCGCTCGCGCTTGATTTTGTGGTCGGCTGCGTTCTCAACAGCGTAATCGGCAACTGCTGCACACAGGATTGCCACGTCACTCTTTTCAAACTCCTTGACTGCAGCGTCGTGCATCTCCTGCGCGCTCATCACGTCGATGCGGTGGATGGCGGGCGATGATGTCTTGAGAGCAACAGGACCAGCAATCAGCGTCACCTCGGCGCCACGTGCGGCACATTCCTCGGCGAGGGCAAATCCCATCTTCCCCGACGAGAAATTGCCAATGAAGCGCACCGGGTCAATCTTCTCGTAGGTGGGACCAGCGGTAATCATCACCCGTTTGCCGGCAAGGTCTTGACCCTGGGCAAAGAAGCGGTCAATCACCTCAAAAATCTTCTCAGGCTCTTCCATGCGTCCCTTGCCAATGAGGTGGCTGGCGAGCTCGCCTGCTGCCGGCTCGATAATGTGGTTTCCGTAGCTCTTGAGAAGCTCCAGGTTTCGCTTGGTGGTGGGGTGCTTGAACATGTCGAGGTCCATCGCCGGGGCGACAAAGACTGGCGCCTTTGCCGAGAGATAGGTAGTCACGAGCATGTTGTCGGCCACGCCATGTGCCATCTTGGCTATGGTCGATGCCGTTGCCGGAGCAATTACCATGGCGTCGGCCCATAGGCCCAGGTCGACATGACTGTTCCACTGGCCGGTGTTGGCAGTGAAAAACTCGCTGATGACGGGTTTGCCGCTTAGTGTCGACAAGGTCACCGGCGTGATAAACTCTCGTGCATTGGGGGTCATAATCACTTGCACGCTGGCACCCGCCTTGACAAAGAGGCGCACGAGCGATGCGGTCTTATAGGCAGCAATGCCGCCAGTGATTCCCACTATTATGTTCTTTCCTTTCAACATTCTTAGAAGCTCTCAGTTATCAGTTATCAGTTTTCAGTAGTCAGTTTTCAGTAGTCAGTAATCAGTTATCAGTTTGGAAGATTGTAGTGCTTTTAAATCTAATCACTGTCTTCCATAAACCATAAACCATAAACCAAGTTCAGTTTTCAGTTTTCAGTAGCCAGTTTTCAGTAATCAGTTTTCAGTAGTCAGTTTTTTTAGAATTTCAAGACAATCTAGATTATCTAGGAGTTCTAGAGGTTCTAGTAGAAGAAGACCTCTCCACTCTCCACTCTCCACTCTCCACTCTCCACTCTCCACTCTCCACTCTCCACTCTGTACTCTCCACTCTGTACTCTCCACTCTGTACTCTCCACTCTGTACTCTCCACTCTGTACTCTCCACTCTGTACTCTACTTAAACTGTATCGTTCCGGTGCTGTTGCGCTGTTTCATCTTGATGTAGATTTCTTGCAGCACATTTTTGGTGTCCTCGGCAAAGTCGCGACCCATAATCCAGTCAAGATACTGTGGCGTCTTGGTGAGGACCTCTTCCACGCTCTTGCCCTTGTGCTGGCCAAAGTTGAACACCACCACGCCCTCTTCGTTGCGGATGATGCGTCCAGCCAAGTCCACGTTTCGGTTCTGACTCGAGTAACTCGACAAGAAATCGATGTCGTTTTGCAAATCGCCCTCATAGCGGTCGAGCTGCGCCTTGAGCACCTCAAGGGTGGCGCGTGTGTCGGCACACGCCGAGTGGGCATCCTTCAGGTCCTTGCCACAGTAGAACTTATAGGCAGCAATCAGGTTGCGTGGCTCCATCTTGTGGTAAATCGTCTGCACGTCAACAAATCGGCACTTGTTGAAGTCAAACTTTATGCCTGCGTTAAAGAACTCCTGCGAGAGCACAGGAATGTCGAAGCGGTTGCTGTTGAAGCCGCCTATGTCGCAGCCCTCAAACATCTGTGCCAGGCTCTTCGACACCTGCTTGAAGGTGGGGCAGTCTTTCACGTCATCGTCGGTGATGCCGTGCACTGCAGTGGCCTGCTCAGGAATGTGCATCTCGGGGTTGAGGCGGCGGGTTTTCTCCTCCTCGTGCCCGTCGGGGAAGACCTTTATTACCGAAATCTCGACGATGCGGTCCTGGGTGATATTCAGTCCTGTGGTCTCAAGGTCGAAGAAGATGATAGGGCGTTTGAGATTTAGTTGCATAGTACTCATAAAATTAATAGTTGCCTAGAGACTCCAGAAATTCTAGATATCCTAGAGTTACTAGATTTTCTAGGCAACCAATAAACCGATAAATAATTGTTTAAGCCATCACCATCATGGGCATGAGCAGGACGAGGAGGTCCTCGTTCTCACGCTGCTCGGCAGGCTTGAAGATTCCAGCACGCGATGGATCCATGAGCTCGAGTGTCACCATGTCGCTGTCAATGTTGTTGAGCACGTCGATGATGTTGTCGTCGTTGAAGCCAATGAGCATCTCGGCGCCAGTGTAGTCGCAAGCCACAACCTCCTCGCTCGACTTAGAGAAGTCGATGTCCTGAGTAGACATGTGAATCTGGTTCTCCTTGAGGTCAAACTTCACGAGACCACCAGGGCTGGCAGTCACCGACACGCGCTTGATAGCGGCAAGCATCGTCATGCGGTCGATAGTGAGGGTGTACTGGTTGTCCTGAGGGATTACCGAGTTGTAGTTGGGATAACGGCCGTTGACAAAGCGGCACGAGAGAGAGTAGTCGGCGCTCTCAAAGGTTGCGCTGTTAGAGTCGATAGTTATCTTCACATCGCCCTCCTGCTTGTCGAGGATGCTGGCAAGGATTGTGGCGGGCTTGGTGGGAAGGATGAACGACTGCTCGATGCCTGTGCTGAGCTCAAGCTCACGGAAGCGCACCAGCTTGTGAGTGTCGGTCGACACAAAAGCAATCTCCTCGGGCTTGATGTCCCAGTAGATACCCATCATCATGGGGCGAAGCGACTCGGTACCCACGGCAAACACCGTCTGCTGGATGCCACGAGCCACCTTCTCGGCGGGCAGTATCAAGGTCTTGGCGGTGTCCTCGCTTGGTGCCTTTACAGGGAATTCATTGCCGTTGAGGCCAATGAAGTTGAACTCGCCGTTCATGTAGCTGATGTTGATTGCCAGGTTCTGGTCGTTGATGTCTACTGCCAAGCCCTGGTCGGGAAGCTCCTTGAGCATGTCGAGGAGTTCCTTCACGCCAGCGGCAAACTTACCGCTACCCTCGGCGTTGGTAACCTCAACATGAGTGGTGAGTGTAGTCTCCTGGTCACTGGCGGTAATCACCAGGGTGTTTCCGCTCAAAGTGAAGAGGAAATTGTTCAAAATCGAGATCGTGTTCTTTGAGTTAACCACCTTACTTACCGCCTGCAAGTGAGTGAATAACAGTTTGCTTTGAATGTTGAATTTCATTTGTCTACTATATTATGATGTTATTATTTTCACCTTTTCATTATTAACCTACAAAGATAAAACTTTTTTTTTATATATCATATTATAATGGCGAAAAATCGCATAATAAGTTATCAACATCAACCAAAAAATCTTGAAAAGACCAAAAAAAACTCGTTTTACTTGCAGGATTTAAAAGTTCGTTGTAACTTTGCACCCGTCAAAAGCCGAAACGGCATTCTACAGATGCCAAAAACGAGTCGAGACACCCCTTCGGAAAGATGGTAGAGTGGTCGATTACACCGGTCTTGAAAACCGGCGTGCCGAGAGGCACCGGGGGTTCGAATCCCTCTCTTTCCGCAACGCGAAAAAGACGTCCCTTGTGGGCGTCTTTTTTCGCGTTTAGGACAGGGCTGCGGATGAGAACCCCAGGTTCGTTATCGACCTTCAGGTCGCTTTCGTAGCGCAGCGGAGAAAGAATCCCTCTCTTTCCGCTAGAGCAATAAAACTGGATGAGCGCAAGCTCATCTGGTTTTTTTGTGCATAATTGCCAAGCTTGCTTGAGTGATTATGCACAAAGGAAACCATCAAGCACGCCAGTGACAGTTTTATTGCTCTTGCAAGGACCCCGCCG
>ONIY01000057.1 GCA_900318065.1 uncultured Prevotellaceae bacterium | reverse complement strand
GGAAATTCTAATGGTTTATGTTTCATAATGGCAATCACTTTATAGTGTCCTTATTCTTTGCAAAGTTAAGCAATTTATTGAATAATGGCAAGTTTCGGTCATAAAAAGCTATAAAAAAGGCAGTCATGAAACCTCACAAGCCACCGCGACCAGGCTGGTGGTTGCGGTGGCTTGTGTGAGAGTGGGGGTGTGCTCCGAGCGTTACTGCTGTCCCAGCATGATGCTGTAGACGGTGGTGACGTCGGCGCTGGTGATGTTGCCGTCGCCGTCAACGTCGGCGGTGGCAATGTGGTCGTTGTTCACGCCCAAGAGGATGTCGTAGAGAGCAGTGATGTCGGCACTGGTGACCGAGCCGTCGCCATTGACGTCGCCGTTGATAACGGTGCTTGAGACGATGCCCAGCAGGCCGCTCTCGGTGTAGTAACCACCATTGACGAAGGCGAAGTCGCTAGTCTGTGGCGTGCCGTGGTTGCTGAAGATGATGCCTGTGGGCTCATTCTGCAATGCAGTAGTCCAGCGGTAGATGTTCTTGCCGCTTGGTGCCACACCCACCACGTCGACCACAGCTGTTCCGGGCCAAGCGCCGCCAGTGAAGTTCTCGCTGCTGTTCCACACCCAGGTGTAGGGCTCGTAGTAGTTGTTGCTCTCGAAGTAGACGAAGTTGGTGCCGTCGATCCGGGTTGCGCACGAGGGGATGTCGGCATCGCCCAGGTCGACGTGCTGCGCAGTGACGTTGGTGTAGCTTGTAGCGCCGTCATACTCGAAGTAGCTGTCGCTCGAGAGTCCAGTGATGTCGCCAGTTTGGTTGCCATTGCCGTCGTTGAAGATGATGTTGATGGGCTTCACGTCGTAGGTGCAGGTCCACCATGTCTCGCCGTCGACGGTGGCTGTGCTGGTCATCTTGGTGCCGGGCCATGCTCCGTTGTGCTCGGCGCCATCACCATCCCATGAGTAGATGTAGGGTGCGCTGGCAGCCTTGCAGTAGATGGTCACGGTGTTGCTGGTGTTGCCACCACCATTGTCGCCGTTGCTGGCGGCCTCTACAACATTGTAGGTGCGGCTAACGATTCCCTTCACCTGGTCGCCAACGAGCAGGCCAGCCTTAACCTCTACTTGCTGCCCCATGGTGGTGAAGGAGAGTTCCTTCATGCCAATGGCTTGCTGGCTGGTAGTGGTGGGGTTGCTGCCGTCGGTGGTGTATACAATCTTGGCGTCGCCATAGCTGGCGTTGATGTACACCTTCTTGTTGGCAGGCAGGTTGCCGCTGGGCTTGTCGATGCACAGGAATGGGTTGTAGAGCTCGGCAAGGTAGATGTTGCTCAAGTCGCGGGCCTCCTGGTTGCTGTAGGTGTAGAACACGTCGCCAGCGATATCGCTCACGTCTTGAGTCTTGGTGGTGTCGTCGCCCTCGCTCAGGATGAAGTTGATCTTGTAGTCGGGGCTTGGCTTCTCAAAAGTGAGATAGTAGAACTCCTGTCCACCCACGGTGCGCTTGCTCGCAAGTTTTGTTCCGGGCCAAGCGTCGCTTAGTGTTGTTCCGTCGTAGTTCCAGGCATAGAGATAGGTATCCTTGTCGCTCTTGACGTAGACGGTGATGCTGTTCTGGTCGGCATCGCCAATGATGTAGTTGCGAGTCACAACGCCGCTCACCTCGCCATCCATGAGCACGCCCACCTTGAGGGTGGTGTTCTCGGTGAAGGTGAGGGTGGTGGGGCCAGTGATCTGGTCGCTGCTGGCGGTGGGAGTTGTGCCATCGGTGGTGTAGACGAGTGTGGTGCTTGCCATCGAGGGCTTCACGTTGACGGTAACCGAGTTGGCATACACGCCACTGGGCTTGTCAATTACTGGATAGCCCACAATCTTGCCTGTCTTCTCGCTGTTGACCCAGTCGATGCCGCTGGTGATGTAGAAGGCATAGTTGGTGCCTTGCTGCACAAGCTGGTATTCCGAGGTGCTGGGAGTGCTCGAGGCAGCAGCGCCCAGTCGCACCATCACCTTGCCCTTGGAGCCAGTGGTGACGAAGATAATGCCACCGTTCACTTGAGTGCTGGTGCAGCTGCTCTGATTGGTGACGCCACACGAGCGGCGGCCCTTGATCATGTTGGTGATAGCAGTTTTGTAAAGCTCATAGTGCTTGCTGAATATGCATGGCGTGCCAGGCATGGCAAGGATGAAGGCGTTGGCAGCCTCGATGTTTCCGCCGCACTTGTTGTGGTCCTCGTTGGTGTCGTGGTTGTCGACGAAGGTGACGGCATAGCGTTTGTAGTTTTCGTCGGCGATAAGTCCAGCCATGTTGAGTCGGCCCCAGTCGCCACCACCAAAGGCGTCGTTGATGGCAAACTTGAGAGCGAAGTCAAATGTTGCACTCTGAATCACGCCGTTCACACTGGTGCCGTTGATCCACTGCTTGAGCAGGTCGGTGTTGCCGTCGAAGTATTCTCCCACCGAGAAGATGGGATTAGTGGCGGCATTGTACTTGCCAGTGTACTGTGGAGCATATCCCTTGGTCATGTCGAGGCGGAATCCCACGTAGCCCAGCTCGTTGAGCAGAAAGTTCTGGTAGGTGATGCAGTTTTGCTGCACGAGCGAGTTGGTGTGGTCGAGGTCGCGTGCGCCCTCAAAGCCTTCGCCGGTGTCGTAGTTGCCGCCACCGGGCTGGTCATCGTTGGCAACGATGCCGGTGTAGTTCACGTTGTCCCAGGTGAGGGAGTAGTCGCCCGAAGTCTCGTCGAGGAACTCGAGATAGACGGTGTCGCCCGGTGCTATGACCCTGGCCTTGGCGTCCTTGTGGTTGAGGACAACGTCTTCAATGATACCTGTGCCCATGGCTCCATAGGTCTGGATCATGTTCACGAGTTTGCTCTGAGAGCCAAATACAGTGGTGTGCCTGAGCCAGCAGTAAGGCATGTAGCCCATGGTCTGGGCTTGGTTGCCGCCACGTGTCATGCCCGAGTTGGGCACCCATATCAGGTCGTAGATAGCACCAAGTTCCTCACTGCGGTTGGTGAGGTTTTCCCACTTGGTGTAATCGTAGCTGTCCCAGTAGAACCCTTGCAGCATGATGCCGCCATAGTTTGCTGGCCAGCCTTGTGCCATTGCCGAGAGGGCAATGAGCAGTGATGCTAGAGAAAGATAGAATTTTTTCATTGAAGTTATGTGTTGTGATTAGTATTATGGCTAATATGGCAAGCAAATTTACTGAAAATAGTCAAAAGTATGGTCACTTTTATTGTGGTTGTATAATGATTTTAGGTGCAAACGTTTGCGTTTTCTAAGTTTGCGGTCCTAAATTGTTATTAATTATTAGTTTTGGGGCATCGATATTGTGTTATTGAAAAAATATTGATAAATTTGTGCCTTGAACAATCAAGAAGTGGAAATAATGACAAGAAGACCCCCTATACCCAAAGCTGTTGCATGCCGCTTGGTGTGCGTGCTGGCGATGCTGCTGCCTGTGGCGTTGAGCGCCGCGGCAGGAGATGTGGTGATAAAGCTCAAGCGCAAGAGTGGTGTGTATACCGTCCCGTGCGAGATCAACGGTGTGAAGCGCGACTTCATCTTCGACACTGGTGCTGCCAACACCAGCCTCTCGCAGGAACTCGTGAACGAGCTGCTCAGGCGCAACGCCTTGTCGCGCAACGCCTTCACTGGTACCATACAGACCCGCAACGCCAGCGGAGTGGTCGACAACAACACCACTGTCAACATTCGCCGCCTCAAGGTGGGTAACCGCGTGCTGCTCAATGTGCGTGCCATCGTTGCCGTGTCGCAAAAGGCGCCGTTGCTGCTGGGGCTCAACGCCATTGACTTGCTGGGAGAGTGGTCGATGGCACAGGGCAAACTCATCTTGCACGACTACTACAACCCTCAACTGCCATCGTCGAATGCCATCACCAGCACTGTCACAATGATTGACGATAGCGGTGTCGATGACTATGATTACGACTCGACGCAAGGGCAGCAGTCGCAGGTTGACGACAATGAGCGAAGGCATGACATGCGGGTGCTTGCCTACAAGGGCGACGCCAGGGCACAATATCAGCTGGGGATGAGATATCTCAATGGTGATGGAGTGGACCCCGACCCCAAAATTGCCGTGGTGTGGCTTCGCATGGCGGCAGTGCAGAACTACCGTCCAGCACAGCTGCAACTCGCTGAGTGTCTGGAACTGGGAATAGGCGTGGAGGCCAACCAAGATCATGCCAATTACTGGCGTCAAAAAGCCGAAGAAGCACTGGAATAAAGGAAACTGTTGCATAAATGGCTGGTCGTTTTCTCATGAGGGAGTTGTAAAAGGTTGAAACTGCGTCAATGTAGGGACAACGCGTGCGTTGTCCGAAACGGTGAAACGTTGATTACTTGCAAAAAGTGACAAAGTCCCATTTTATTGGGCACTAGTAATAAAAACAAGGAGACCGAGGAATTTACCACAAATTCAACTCGGCCTCAATACTATTGCAAATAAAAAGAGTAAATGAAGTTATTCTAAATCAAATCAATATGCCTAACAGAAAAACATTTTTCACAAAATATTATAACCATCAAGTGTGTGTAAACAAAACAGATCAATAACAAAATCATAAAAAGCTATGGATTGCCTTATTTTGCCCCTTAAACACCGAAAGGGGCAAAATACTGCATGGGGTTGCTGGATTTTAACTTTTTTTTAGAAGTCGAGCGACAATCCCATCTGGAGGTTGAAGTTCAATGGGTGCTCGTTGCGCAGGGTGTTGAGCGGCATGGTGGTGATGTAGTGCGAGAGTTTAGGCTCTACATAGATGCCAATGTAGCGGTTGAAGTTGTACTGCAGTCCGGCGGTGGCATGAACCGACCACTGTAGCCGCTTGATGCTCACGCTCTCGTTGTTGAACTTTGCCGACACCACTTTCTCCATCATTCCCTCGGCTCCCACAAAGGTGCTCAAGCCGCGGTATTGCCAGAATTTCCATCGCATGCCAAAGGGCACTCCCACGAGCTTGATGTTCTGCTTGAACTCAGGCGCGCCGTTGTCGGGGGTGACATCGCTCGACATGGAGGTGAAGTTCACTCCCACGTTGCCATAGATGTTGCGGGTGATGCGCTTGCTGAAGGTGAGGCCGGCAGTGAGTGGCATGTGGTGATGGTAGCTGTAGTTGACGGGAGGAGCCACCTTGGGCGTGATGCCTGGTGCCATCATCATTGTTGAGCCTCCAGCGGCAGGCAGCAGCATTGCCGACGAGGAACCGTTGACGGTTGCGTTGCGGTCGGTAGAGATTAGTCCGTTGCCATAGGCTGCCATGAGCATGGTGGGTTTCTTGTGGCGCTTGGTGAGTGCCATCTTCTCACGCGCTGCTCGGCGGGCGTTGGCGTCATAGACGAGGTGCTGCTGATAGGTGCTGTCGTTATAGGTGTTCCAGGGCTGCATAGCCTCCTGGTTCATAGCGTTGTCATACTCGGCATAGAGTTCCTCCAGCGCCTGCATAGTCTCCAGGTCATAGAAGTACTCGTCGGGGTTGAACTCCTCGCTGGCATAGTATTCGTCCTCGGGGTAGAACTCGATGGTGTCTTGTTCCAGATAGTCGTGCTGGGCGCTTACCATGTGCTGCGACCGTCTTGCCGGTGTGGCGGCAGCTGCGCTGCTGTGCCTGTTGCCGTGTGATGGTGCGGTCGATGTCTTGTGCGATGGTTGAGAGGTGGCGGGAGCCTGTGACAGCAGTGGTGGCAGCGATGCCGGTAGGGTAGAGGCAGGTGCCACAGTTGCGCTGTCGGGGTGTTGAGCCGGCTGCTGCGCTGGCTGGGGCTTGGTGATGCTGGCGATTTGTGCCTGCTCAGTGTTTTGCTCGTCAACGTCAAGCAGGAAGAGTCCGGTAGTAGCAGCTATGGCAACAGCGGCGGCAGCGGCAATGCCTTTCCACAGGCGAGGCGTGATGATCGCGCGCTTGGTGGATGGAGCGGCTTGCTGCGGCAGCGACTTGGCGATAGCCTCCCATGTGCCTTCAGGGACTTCCCTGGTGGCCTGGTCGGTCTTGTGCTTTATCGCGTCAATCCAGTTGTTATTATTGTTACTATTGCTCATAGTGTGCTTGCAGTTCTTGTTTGTTGATGTGTTGCTTAATCTTGCGGGCTAATAATGCCTTGGCTCTCACTAGTTGTGATGTGGATGAGTTCACGCTAATGCCTAGCTGGTTGGCAATTTCCTGATGCGAGAACCCGTCGATGCAGTGCATGTTGAAAACCGTTCGGTATCCGTCGGGCAGCTCGGCTACCAGTTCCATTAGAGTGCTGATGTCGAGGCTGTTGACCTGCCGTGCTGTCTCTTCGTCTTCATCGTCGGGCGGGTCGGCCATCGATTCCAGCGGCATGCTTGTGGTTTTAATCCGTTTCTTGTCCCTGAGAAAGTTCAGCGACCGGTTAACAGCCACCCTGGTAATCCATGCCCATAGTGAGCCTTCGCCCGAGTAGCTGAACCTGTCGATTGTGGTGTAAATCTTGATAAACGTGTCTTGCAGCACGTCTTTGGCATCGTCGTCATCGCCCACATATCTAAAGATAACAGCCATCAAGTGAGGTGAGTATCTGTCAAAGAGCTCTCGCTGGGCAATGGCATTGCCCAGCTTGCAACCTCTGGCGATATCTCTTTCACTCATCATGACGTTTCAATGTTTAAATACGTGAAGTGCAAAATTACTGCATCCTTTGTTGAAAAAAAATTTTTTTCGGCAAAAAATGAGTGTGCCATTCACTTGTGGGCTGCCCCAGGGCTGCTCCTCAAGGCTGGCTGGCGAAATAATGAGCCTTGAGATATCGTCACACTATAAACACCATCACACGTGAAATACTGCACTAAAAAGGTGAAAATTTACTTTTTTAACAAAAAATAGCGATAAAGGGTAGTTTTTCTTGCCCTTTATCGCCATTTTGGGGTTGTCGATTTTAACAATCAGGAATTCAACTTTCTCTTGAAGCGAAATTAATGCAAATAAAAAAGCTGCTCTCCACCTTGTGGAAAACAGCTTCAAAGCTTTTAGCTTGTTGCTAATTACTTACCTTGCTCAGCGGCGGGATCTACAGCCTCTTTAGCAGCGTCTACAGCCTCAGCAGCAGCGTCCTTAGTAGCGTCAACGGCGTCCTTAGCGGCGTCCTTAACCTCCTCAGTAGCCTGAGCAGCAGCGTCCTTAACGGCCTCAGTAGCCTCAGTAACGGTGCTATCAACAGCAGTAGCGAGAGAATCAACAGCGGTAGTGTCCTCTACTTGAGCAGTAGTGTCGGTAGAAGCGCTAGCACTTGTAGTACCCTGGTTGGTGCAAGAGAACATAGATACGCTAGCAATAACAGCAACTAATAAAACTAACTTTTTCATTTCTAATTTTTTTTTTAATAATAAAACAATAAATAATTTTCAGAATTTTGGTTGTTTCGAAAAACGGTGCAAATTTATATCAAAAAATTAATATGCAAATCTTTTTCCAACTTTTTTTTTGTCGAAAAAAAACATTTTTTTTATATTTTAACCAAAATTTACCAACTTACAATCTATCACACATTTGATTTTCAGGGGTTTAATTCTAGAAAAAATTCTTTAATGCGCTAAGTGTTAAAGATTCTTTAGAAATATTATTTTCTCAAATTAGCGATAAAGGAAGCGTTTTATGCTTCGTTTTGGTGTCTTTTCAAACTCGTTGACCATGATCTCGATTTGCGCTATGCGCTCGTAGGGTGCAACGAGCTTATTAAGCTCTGACTTAACAGTTTCCATGTGTGCTGGCAACTGGTCGCGTGTGAAGCCGTCGCGATCCATTGAGTCGTAGTCGGGATAGACGAGCGCCACGAGTTTGCGGTCGCGCTCCACCACAAGGCTCTCGCTCACGTAGAGCATGTTGTTGAGCTTGGCTTCAATCTCCTCGGGATAGATGTTCTGTCCGTTGGCACTGAGCAGCATGGTCTTGAGGCGGCCGCGAATGAAGATTGTGCCGTCGGCACTCAGGGTTCCCATGTCGCCGGTGTGCAGCCATCCGTCTTCGTGCAGCACCTTGTCGGTGGCCTCGGTGTTGTGGAAGTAGCCCTTCATCACGTTCTCACCCTTGATGCAAATCTCGCCGGGGATGTTCTCGGGATCATCGCTCAGGATCTTGCACTCCATGATGCCTGGTAGCACTCGGCCGGCGCTGTGCAGCACAAACTCTCGCCATGGCGTGTGGCTCACCAGTGGCGCGCACTCGGTCATGCCATAGCCCACGGTGAAGGGGAACTTTATCTTGTAGAGGAATTCCTCGACCTCGGCGTTGAATGGAGCACCACCCACGATAACCTCTTCAAACTCCCCGCCGAACGCCTCAATCAGGCGCTTGCGAATCTGGTCATAGATCTTGCGGTCCAGGTAAGGCACTGCCAGCGCCCAGCGCAGGCGTGGGCGGCTAATCATGGGCACAATCATCTTGCTGTAGATTTTCTCGAGTACCAGTGGCACGCAAATCACCAGGTGAGGCTTGATTTCCTGCATGGCCTTGACAATTACCTTGGGGGCGGGGATGCGACCCAGCAGGGTGATGTGCGACCCCACGGCAAGTGGGGTGAGCATGTCGAAGGCGCAGCCATAGGCATGTGCCAGTGGCAGGAACGACACGCAGCGGGTGCCACGGCGGTGGAGTTGCGAGTTGATGCCATAGACGATGTTGCCTGCCAGGTTGTTGCCAGTGAGCATCACGCCCTTGCTGAAGCCGGTGGTGCCGCTGGTGTAGTTGATTTCCATGAGCTGGTCGTTGTCGCGATCTATATAGTTGATGCCGGCGGCAGTGAAGCCCTTGGGATAGGCCTGCGCCATCAGGTTGTCGATTTTCTCAAGCACGTCGCCGGCAGCCTCGCCCTCCTTCTGGGCAAGCAGGGTGCCGTTGTCGAGCGAGATGGCGGCGCGGATGTGTCGCATGTGGTCGAAGTCAAACGACTCCCAAATGCTGTTGCTGGCATAGAGCAGCTCGGCCTCGCTATGGTTGATGATGTGCTGTGCGTCGCGGGGGTTGAACTCCTGCAGGATGGGGACAATCACGGCGCCGTAGGTGATGGTGCCAATGAACACCACCACCCAGCTGGGTGTGTTCTTGCCTATCAATGCCACGCGGTCGCCAGGCTTGACGCCCATCTCTTTATATATAATGTGTAGGCGGGCAATGCGCTCGGCAAACTCCCCATAGGTGAGAGTTTGCTTGGTGTTATAGTCACTCAGGGCTGGCAGGTCCCAGTTGTTGCGGAAGCTTTTCTCAAAAATCTTTATGGTATTTTCCTTCATCATGACGTAAAGTCGTTTTTATTTGCAATTATTCAGGCTACAAAATTAGAGAAAAAATCTAAAACTGCAAAAAATGTTGCTTTCGTCATTGATTTTTGTTATTTTTGCACCACATAAAAAGAGGTTGGCCAGTGAAATCGGTTTACTGATGCTCGCGTGAGTTTTTGGCAGTGCGATAGTCACCCACTGGCTCGCTGCCACTATCTTTGTGGCGACATTTTTTCACGACAACGCATTAAATATATAATATTATGAAGAAAAAAACACTCTCCATCATTAAGGACGACCCCTGGCTGGAACCCTTTGAGGAAGCCATCGAGGGTCGTCACAACGACTTCTTGAAAAAGGAAAAAGAACTCACAGGCGACGGCGGCTCACTCGTCGACTTTGCCAACGCTTATAACTACTACGGGCTGCATCACACCCAGCAGGGATGGGTGCTGCGCGAGTGGGCTCCTAATGCCACCGAGATTTTCGTGATTGGCGACTTCAACAACTGGACCGAGTGCGCACCCTACAAGATGCGCTCTCTCGAGGGCGGCAACTGGGAAATCACGTTGCCTGAGCGCGGCATGAAGCATGGCGACCTGTTCAAGCTCTCTATTCACTGGCAGGGCGGTCAGGGCGAGCGCATTCCCGCCTATGCCACCCGAGTGGTTCAGGACGATGTTACCAAGATATTCTCGGCTCAGGTGTGGAACCCTAGCGAGAAATATGAGTTCAAGATAACGAAGTTCAAGCCCAATGTGAAGCCGTTGCTCATCTACGAGTGCCACATTGGCATGGCTCAGAACAAGGAGGCGGTGGGCACCTACGAGGAGTTCCGCACCAATATCCTGCCTCGCATCGAGGCCGACGGGTATAACGCTATCCAGATCATGGCAATTCAGGAGCACCCTTATTATGGCTCCTTTGGCTATCATGTGTCGAGCTTCTATGCCGCCTCGAGCCGCTTTGGCACCCCCGAGGAGCTCAAGCACCTCATCGACGATGCCCACTCTCGCGGCATTGCGGTGATTATGGACATCGTGCACTCTCACGCGGTGAAGAACGAGGTGGAGGGCCTAGGGCGCTTCGACGGCAGCTACGACCTCTATTTCTATGGCGACGGCAAGCGTGAGCACCCGGCATGGGACTCGCTGTGCTTCGACTACGGCAAGAACGCCGTGCTCAACTTCCTGCTCAGCAACTGCAAGTTCTGGCTCGAGGAGTATAAGTTCGACGGTTTCCGCTTCGATGGCGTCACGTCGATGCTCTATTACAACCACGGCCTGGGGCAGGCATTTGGCAGTTACGACGACTATTACAACGGCAACCAGGACACCAATGCCATCACTTATCTCACCCTTGCCAACAAGCTCATCCATGAGGTGAATCCTCATGCCATCACTATTGCCGAGGAGATGAGCGGCATGCCAGGCCTTGCTCGCAAGGTGAAGGATGGAGGCATTGGCTTCGACTACCGCATGGCGATGGGAATCCCCGACTACTGGATCAAGACCATCAAGGAGCAGAAGGACGAGTACTGGAAGCCCACCTCGATTTTCTGGGAACTCACCAACCGCCGTGCCGACGAGAAGACCATTTCCTATGCCGAGAGTCACGACCAGGCGCTGGTGGGCGACAAGACCATCATCTTCCGCCTTATCGACAAGGAGATGTACTGGCACATGATGATTGGCGACGACAACGGCGTGGTGAGCCGCGGCATGGCGCTGCACAAGCTCATCAGGCTTGTCACCGCCTCGACCATCAATGGCGGTTATCTCAACTTCATGGGCAACGAGTGGGGGCATCCCGAGTGGATCGACTTCCCGCGCGAGGGCAACGGATGGAGCCACAAGTATGCCCGCCGCCAGTGGGACCTCGTCGACCGCAAGGACCTGAAGTATCAGTTCCTCAACAACTGGGACAACGACGTGATGCACCTCATAGGCGGAGTGCATAACTTCCAGGCATTGCCCATTCGCAAACTCTGGGACAAGGATGACGACCAAGTGCTCGCCTTCATGCGCGGCAACTTGGTGTTTGTCTTCAACTTCAACCCGGTGAAGTCGTTTAGCGACTATGGCTTCCTAGCGCCAGCAGGTGAGTATCACGGTGTTATGGACAGCGATAATGCCCGCTATGGCGGCTACGGCAACGTGGACGAGGGAGTGAAACACCTCACACAGCCCGACCCGCTCTATGACAACGCCGGCCTGGGATGGCTCAAACTCTACATCCCAGCCCGCTCGGCACTAATCCTGCGCCTCCAGCCACAGAAGAAAAGAAAAATTGCAACTCCCAAGAAATAATTTCCACGCGCCGCAGGCGCAACAAAAACGTTCCACATTCCACGTTCCACGTTCCACGTTCCACGCGCCGCAGGCGCAACTTAACACTTAACCCTTAACACTTAACCCTTAATGAAAGTAGTTGTCTATTGCTCGGCCAACCCCAATCTCCCACAGGAGATAGTCGATATAACTGCCGCCCTTGGGCGGTGGATAGGCGAGGGTGGCCACTCGCTGGTTTACGGCGGAGTGGACGCTGGGCTCATGCATGTCACCGCGCAGGCGGCTCGTGATGCGGGCTGCCGCAGTGTGGTGGGCATCGTGCCCGAGATGTTCAAGCACCGTGCCGACCCACTGTGTACTGAGCTTGTGCTCTCTCGCGACCTCAACCACCGCAAGGCGATGCTCATTGAGCGTGGCGACGTGTTTGTAGTGCTGCCAGGCGGTTTGGGTACCATCGACGAGTGGGTGTCCACGCTCTCGCAGCTGGTGGTGGAGGACAGCGACCGCCCCATCATCGTGGTGAACCACAACGGGATGTATGACGCTCAGGCGCAACAGTTTCGCGCCACGGCACAGTCGCAGTTTGCCCGCGCGGCAGGCATCGACCGCTCCATCATGGTGGGCAACTCACAAGAACTAATTAACAAACTAAACGAAATAAACAATGAAATCTAAAGTTTACACCCTTACAGGAGACAAAGGAACAACATCATTGGTAGGCGGCCAGCGTGTCGCCAAGGACGACATCCGCGTCGAGGCCTATGGCACTGTCGACGAACTCAACGCCCACATTGGGCAGGTGGTCAACGCTATAAAAGGCACAATGCCCGAGGTGGAGAACCTGCTGTTCAAGGTTCAGAACAAGCTGTTCAACGTTGGAGCCTATTTGGCTACCGAGCAGACCGATGACCAGGCGCCTGTCTATGGACTCCAGGACGACGATGTCAAGGCTATTGAGGCGATGATCGACGCTCTCGATGCCCAGTTGCCACCCATGCGTGGCTTCATCCTGCCTGGCGGCAGCAATGCCTCGGTGCTGTGCGACGTGTGCCGCACTGTCACCCGCCGTGCCGAGCGACGAGTGGTAACCCTTGCCCAGGAGAAACCCCTCAACCCGCTCGCCCAGCGCTACCTCAACCGCCTGAGCGACTTCTTCTTCATCCTCGCCCGCCACTGCAACGTCACCAGCGGAGTAGAAGAAGTGCTCTGGGATAGGAATATATAGGAATATATAGGAATATATAGGAGCGTGATAGGAACTCCTCTCTCCTTATCCACTCCTTATCCACTCCTTATCCACTCCTATCCACTCCTATCCACTCCTATCCATTCCTATCCACTCTTAAACAAGATAACAATGAGTAATTTTTTATCAACTCCAGGAGACTATAACAGGCTTATTGCTTTTAAGAAGGCTATGTGTGTCTATGATGGAACGATGTTTTTCACGCGTCGTTTCATGAATGCTAGTGATCGCACTGTGGGGCAGATGCAGCAGGCGGCGCGCTCTGGCAAGCAGAACATTGTTGAAGGTAATGTGGATGGAGCAACTTCTACTTATTCAAATATTCATTTGTTGAATATTGCCTTAGGTAGTCTTGAGGAGTTGAGGCAAGATTTTTTGGACTATCTTCGTGTTAACAATCTGAGTATTTGGAAGGTAAATAGTGCTAAGTGCCAACATGCACGCAAAGCTTGTGCCAGGCATAATGAACCTGAATACTATATAAATGCTTTTGAAACTCGCACTCCCGAGACGATAGCCAATATTATGCTGGTTATTATCATGCAGAGTATCACACTCACAGGCAGGCTATTAGCCAGCAGGAAAGAGCAATTTGTGAAAAAAGGAGGGAAAAAAGAGGAAATGTATCGTGAACGAAAAAAATACCGAGATGGTGACAATAGCAGCAGTAGCAATAATGAAACTGGCATTAATAATTCTGTTGCTGGTGAACCTGTTGTTGAATATGGCACTAGCGATGAACTTCCTTATTGACACAACGGTTCAATATTTGGTAACTAACTATTTTCCCGCCCATCTCCTCTCCGCAATCGTTTGCGTGGTTTTTTGTTGAAAAAATCACGCTTTCAATTCTTTATACCTTATTATAGATATAATTTTGCGTGTTTTGAAGCAAAAACGCTGTTGACTTTCAGACTGTTTAGAAAACCAAACGG
>ONIY01000015.1 GCA_900318065.1 uncultured Prevotellaceae bacterium | reverse complement strand
TGGCAACCATTGCCACAGCCATGAGTAGAGTAAAGAATTTTCTCATTTGCTAATAATTTTGGTTTATAAATATGGTCTTCCTATTTTATGCCTCAAAATTACATAAAAATGGAAAAACTGCAACTGCTATAGAGGAAAAAATCATTAGTGCCCTTCCTTCATAGACCAAAAAAGATGCTGCGCAGAGTTCTGCGCAGCATCTTTAATCAGCTGGATGTCAAGCAATTTTGTTTACTTGATAACCTTTGTTGTGGTTTGCGAGCCGTCCTCGTAGCGGGTAACCACGATGTTCACACCCTGGAATGGAGTGCTCGACTCGATACCTGCAACGTTGACGTAGCTAACCGAAACCACCTTCTTGCCAGCGTCGGTCTTCACATCGTTGATGCCAGTGGGAACTACCAGCTCCATCTTAGATGGTGTGGAGTGCATGTTCTCCTCGGTAGGCATCGACAGGATGGCGAGCTTGCCAGCCGAAACGAAGAGGTTGCCAGCATAGTCGTAGTTGATTTGAGTAACCAGGTTTCCTACATTGTGCTTGTAGTCATACTTCCAAGTGAGCGTAGGAGTGCCGCGATTGTAAGCAACCTCAAAGAACTTGAGAGTGCCGTCGGGCTGGTTCACAACGAGCTCGGTGCCGTCGGGGCTGAGTGCGCCACCGCAGTACTGAGTACCGGTGAGGTGCTCATGGATTGGGTTGCCCTCGGTACCACTGTTGTAGGTGATGGTTCCCTCAGGATCAACATACATGATAGAAGGCACACCGGCATTGTTGTTGCCAGCGCTGCGGTTCTGAACTACCCAGATGCCGCCTTCCTCGCTCTCGCCAACTACTGCTGCATGAGTACTTGCCAACTTGCCTCCCACGCCCCACAAGCGGGTGGGTGCTGCTGTCCAGTTCTCCATGATAGAGCCGTCGGCATTGCCAATGTTGTATTGAGCAATGTCGTTGCCGGCATCCTCAAGGTGGCAGTACATGTGAGTGTCGGCACCAGTTCCTGCGATGAATACCGAAGGAGTGGACGTGCACATCACGTCGCCATCGGCATTGGTGATAGCACCATTAGAAGCGTGAGTACCAACGAAGAATGGCTCAAGGTCGCCACTCAGGGTCTCAGGATTGAGTTTGAAGACACCCGAGCGGTCGCCGTCGGCCCAGTTGGCAAGGTAAACAGTACCATTCTGGTCTATTGCCAGGCGGAATGGGTTACCCAGAGTGTACTCGCCACTGATGGGGCCGCCAATCTGCTCTCCCTCGGGAGTGTAGGCATAGATAGCGTTGCTGGTGTTGCTCGAGCCAATGCGGTTCACGAGGTAGAAGCGTCCAAAGTAAGGACTCTCGGGATTAACGTCGACAGCATTTCCAATGCGGTTGAACGTGTAGTCGTCAGGATTGTTGAGCACATCGATGCGTGCGATGGGGTCGCCCACGAGGGAGATTTCCCAAATCAGAGTCCTGTTCTCGCCATCCAATGCTGGGAACTGGTCGCCCTGAACGACAACCTCGTTGGTGCCAGCTACCACGTTCTCGATGGGGAGAGTGAGCAGAATCTCACCGGTAGTTGGGTTGGTGAAGGTGATGTAGGCCTCGTTGGCATCCTCGTTGGCCTTGAAGGTGAAGGTGTAGGCCCCACCGTCGTAGCTGTAGTTGAGGTCGTAGGCATAGATACCCTTAACCTTAGGTTGCACAACGCCCTCGGCGTCGGTGGCAAACTTCACGACATTCACATCGCTGCCCACGAGATAGGCGTGGATGTCCTCGCTGTCGACAGTAGCGCCAGCCCAGGCAAAGTCGGCGGCATTGGCAGTGATAGCCTTGCCGTTGCTTGTGGCGAGGTCGGTGTTGACAGTCTTGATGAGAGTAGCGTTGGCAAGACCGTTGGTCACGTCATAGATCTTGATACCCTTCACGTCGTTCTTGGTTCCATAAGGAGCAACCAGGAGAGTGTGGTGGGCATACTTGAAGATTTGCATACCATTGCCCAGCAGTTGCTCGTCGGCAGTGAAGATGTTGTAAGAAGGTATGCCACCATCGGCAGTAACGGGGAACTCATAGAGTTTGCCGCACTTAGAGCCGCCAATGATGAATGCCTGGTCGTCGAATGGCGACACAGCCACCTTGATGCGTCCAAAGTTCTCAACAGGATAGCTGTCGATGTTGCCCTCGGTGGCCTGTGGGTCGCCAAGCTCGGTGAGAGCGATGGTAGCGTTGGCGTTGGCACGACTGGTGCTCACCACGTTGCCATCGGCAATAGCAAAGAACGCTGGACGAATGCCACGAGAAGAGCCACTGGTGGGAGCAGGAACGCACACGATGCATTCCTTGATGGGACCGCTCACTGCTACGCCCCAACCCAGGTCGGCATTATACCAGTTGCTGGAGTATTGGGTCGAGAACCAGTCGGTGGGTGCTGAGTCGAAGTCGTTCCAGTAGTAGGCGTGCATTGTGCCGCGCTGGTAGCCACTGGGCACGTTGCCGTCGGCAAAAGAAGTGCGCACGGCGGTAACACCCACGAGCTTGCGGTCGGCACTGAGCGCGATAGAGCCAATCTGGTTGTAGAAGCCAGGGTTATTCTCCATGGTGAAGAGGCCCTCGGTGTTGAGCTGCTTAACCACCTGCTTGGTGTTGTTGTCCACGATGTAGAGGTGGGCGAGCGTGCCCTCATGTGAGAGGACGATGGTAGAGTCGCCATACTGCAGCGACTGAACCAGGTTGCCCACTACGCCATCATAGGTAGTGCCCTCGTCCTGGCCAAACACATAGGTGCCAGCAAGGCCAAGGTAGCTGGGCTGAACGGGGTCGGGATAGTTCTCATAAACCTCTTCCTCGGGAACGTAGTTCTCGTTCTCAAGTTTCACAAATGAGTAGCAAGTGTTGTTGGCGGCAACGGTTGCTGCGATGGGCTCGTCAAGGAGTTTGTAGCCCTCGGCAGTAGCCTCAACGGTGTAGTTGCCGGGCTCCAGGTCGAAGAAGGCGAAGAAGCCGTTCCACTCGTTGTCGACGGTATAGGTGGCAACCTGGGTGCCGTCTTTCTTGAGCACTACCTGTGCGCCGTTAATAGGCAGCCACTGGTCGTCGGTGCCGTAGGCATACTTGTAGAGATTGTCGTTAATCTTCTCGTGCATGTCCTTCACGGTACCAGCAATCTCGCCCTTGCCGTTGAGGTCAAATCCCCAGTAGGTGGCAACACCGCGAGCCTCGCGGATACCCTCCAAGCGGTCGTAGTCGAAGTTCAGGGCGCGGTGGCGCGAGGGCTGATAGGTGTGGAAGAATCCCTCGAGCAGATAGCCAGGAACGCCATGCTTGAGCACTCCCAGGTAGCCACTGTACTGCTTGCCGTTGTTGCGGGTGGCTGTGCTGTAGCTGCCATAGAAGGAGATGTCGCCACGCACGTTCATGCTGGTGGCGCTGTAGTGGCTCTGTGGCTCAATGTCGCCCATGTAGTGATAGGGCCACACAGTGCGTGCCATGTCGTCGCTACCCTCCACGCCAGGTCCGTTGTAACCGGCGGCACCGGTTTGACCAGTGTCGTAGCCACGATACAGGAACAGTGGGTAGTTGGTGCTGGTGCCATCGGTAGCGGCATTAGAGTGCGACGAGATGAACATGTCGAAGTTGCCTTCTTCTACCTCCTCACAAATGTCGGCGAGGTTCTTGTTGTAGATGGCATCGGGGTCATACTCGCTGTTGGGAGTGGTGTAGGGCCAGGGGCCGTTGGCAAGACGAGAATAAACAATGTTCTCGCTGCTCACGCCCACCGATTTCAGGTAGCTGCCTATTCCAAAAGCTCGTGGCAGCGTGCCACGTCCCTCATAGAAGCCCAGTGTGTCGGTGTCGATCCAAGTGGTGCCCTCGGCATTGAGTTGTCCTGTGTGAGGATGACCAATGGTGGGCATGGGGCGGTCGTTGGCGCCATAGCTGCCATGACCGGGATTCAAGTAAATGCGGAACTCATCAACGGTCTTTGCCTGAAGTGAGAAACCAGCTACTACGGCTGCTGCCAGTAAAAGTATATATTTCTTCATGATATGGTTCCTCCTTTAGTTAGCAACGTTAATAATATAGGCCTCACCGGTGGGGGTAGAGAAAGCAATCTTTCCCTGAGCAGGCAGGGGATACATGGCAATCACGTCGTTGCCGGTAACCACTTGCTTGTTGCCGTTGAGGTCGAGAACAACAATTTCGCTCGAGGTGAACACCTCGCCGTTGTCGCGGCAGTCCATAGCCACTACCATGTTGTTGCTCATCCACTTGGGAGCGCGGTAGTTGCCCAGGCTCACGAGGCCGCTGCCGTCGAGGTTGCACACATAGGCGCCATTGCCACTGCAGCAGAAGAGCACCTTGCTGGCATCGGGCGAGAGCGACGCCCAGATGTAGCGGTAGCCCTGGCCCTTGGGAGCGAGCATGGTGGTCTTGCCGCCCTGGGTGATGTACATCAAGAAGTTCTTGGTCGACAGCACGGGAGCGTTGACCTGTGCCTTGCCCTCGGCAATAGCCTTCTTCGAAATCTTGCCCTTGTTGACAGCCACAGCGGTGTTGCCATCGATGGCAAATCCTTGCAACTCGCGTGTGGGCTTCACAACTACCTGCTCGGCACCAGTAGCGAGATTCTTGCTTTTCACGGCTTTCATCTGCAAGTGTTTCTTGGTAGTAGATCTCTCACGATAGACAACGGTGTTGCCATCGGCCGAAATCTTTGCGTCAAAACCAGCACCCTGCGCCGTGGTTATCACCTGCGAGGCGCCAGTGCTCAAGTCATATTTAGTGAGACCGCAGTTGTAGTCGGTAGTCACCAGGATGTAGTCGCCCTGTGGACTAATGGCCGCAACCTTGTTGACGGCACTCTCGGGAATGTTCACCTTGTCGATCGAGGTAACATTCACAAGCTGTGCCATCCCACTAAAAGACACGCATAATGCTAAAGCTAATAAAACTTTTCTCATAAATGCTTTGTTTTTTAGTTACACAAAATGGTTAATAGATTAGTATAGTAATAATTCTCAGTTTGCTACTTTTTGCCACACATTTGTAACAAATGTCAAGTATTTTGCCCCAAAATTATTAAAAAACACTGAAACTTCCAAAAAATCTTTTCATATTTCAACCAAAATAATCACAAAAAACAGCACACCACCCTGTCAGGGGCAGTGTGCTATCAAAAATGTAATGCTGTGGATGTTGAACTCGAAGTCAACGTGTGAAAGATTAGATTCTTTTACGGGCAAGTGGTGAGAGAGTTGCTGCAGATGCGGTCGATGAGCATCCAGCCAGTGTAGCGGCCATCGATGCTAACCACTTTCACCCAGTTGCCACGCACCTCGAGAGGATGGAAGTAGAGCCCTTCGCCAGGGGACACTTTTATCATCCGTGCCTTTTTGGATGGCTTGGCATACAAGGCATCATCTTGCTTGCCAGCGATACCAAATCCCACTATAGAGTTGTGGATCCAGTAGCCCGTCTTGGAGCCATGGAGCTTGACCTCGGCATTCTCCTCGGCTTCATAGATGTTATCTTCAATCTTCCACCAGCCGTTCTTGACCTCGCCCAGGAGTAGTTCGTAGGAACCTTTATCGGTGGGCAATGTCATCGCCACCTTAGCCTTGGCGTTAGGTGCGGTGCGGATGTTGGTAACCGGTCCCTTAGAGTCCATCACAAAGGCAGGGACCATCTTTTGCGCACTTGCTGCCATGGGAAGCACAAGGGCAATAGCAAGTAATAAGAAAATTTTCTTCATAGCAGTAAAAAAATTATGGTTATCCATTGAGTCCAATTGAAAAAGTAAAAACCACTAATTTTCAACAATATCGCCAACCATATTTTATTGATATTCAATAGTTTTTAATCGTACTTAATCGTTTGACAACTTGAGATGGCACAAAAATACGACTTTTTCAAGTTGTAAGATGCTCCACCACTTGGCGGTCGGCAGGGAGCCAGTCTACGGTCCACAACTCGCTGGGGCTGAGCCAGCGCGACGCCTCGTGCTCGAGCAACGCCAGCTTGCCGTCAACCACACGGCAGTGATAGCAGTGCATGGTGAGATGGAAGTCGGGATAGTCCCAGTCGACGGTGCACAGCTTGTCGCCCACCTCCACTGTCACCGCCAGTTCCTCGGCAATCTCGCGCCGCAAAGCCTGCTCGGGCGACTCTCCTGGCTCGATCTTCCCGCCGGGGAACTCCCATCCGTCCTTCATGTTGCCATAGCCTCGCTGCGTGGCAAGCGTGCGTCCTGCACCATCGACTATAACAGCCGCTACCACCTCTATCGTCTTCATTGCTTCATTAGTTATCTACTGCAAAGATAAGGAAACTAATTCACTCCAAAAAACAAAACTGAAAAAACATTAGAAAAAACATTAGTAGCTGCAAAATAGGAGACTTCCATTGAAGCCGGGCTCCGTGTTTCGCACTCCCCCCTGCCTAAACCCTTACCAGTCCTAACGGACCAATGGTGCAAGTCGAATGCAGAATATCAAGCTTGCTTGATTTATGCTGAGACGCAGCCCATTGATGCTGAAAGACTTTTAGCGCGGCACCAATAATACCAATAATAAATAAAAATCCGCCTCTATAATATGGCATTTTTTGAAAAAAGTTTATAAATTTGTAGCGAAAAGAAATTAATCATCACTTTATACCTAGCACTATGACACGATTAACACACTATCTTGTTCTAATTGCCATTTTGTTGACACTGGGACTGGCAGCACGAGCCGCGTCACACAACTACACTGTGCCCAAACGGGAGTTCCGCTCGGCATGGGTGGCAACGGTGTGGTGCCTCGACTGGCCCGAGACACAGGCCTATGGCACTAATGCCGAGGCGAAGCAGAAGGCGCAACTCGACCGCATGCTCGACTCGCTCAAGAACAACAATTTCAACGCCATCAACTTCCAGGTGCGCTCGATGTGCGACGCTATGTATGAGTCGAGTTACGAGCCCTGGTCGAGCTACCTCACCGGCACTCGCGGCCAGGTGCCCACCTGGGACCCGCTCGCCTATGCCGTCGAGGCATGTCACCAGCGAGGCATGGAGTGCCACGCCTGGATCAACCCCTACCGCTACAGCAGCAACGGCATCGACCAGTGGGACGCTGCCGGCAACCCCATGGACATGGCCCTGCGCCAGTCGGGACTGCTGCTGAGCGCCGGCAACTATGTGGTTCTTGACCCGGCGCGCGACGAGACGGTGCAGCGCATTGTGAACGTGTGCCAGGAAATCATCACGAAATATGATGTCGACGGTATCCTCTACGACGACTACTTCTACCCCGACGGCATCTCAAGCGACAGCAGTGCCGGCGACTACCAGGAATGGCTCGACGCCAACGTTGACATGACCCTGGGCGACTGGCGTCGCGCCAACGTGAATCGCATGGTGCGAGAGGTGTACAACATGATCCAGGCCACCAGGCCCGACATTCGCTTTGGCATCTCGCCAGCAGGCGTGGCAGGCACCTCGGCTCCCAGCTATGGACTGCCCCACTGCCCAGCCGGCAGCGACTGGCAGTACAACGGCATCTTCAGCGACCCGCTGGCATGGCTCAATGAGAAGACTATCGACTATATCTCGCCACAAGTATATTGGAAGATTGGCGCTACTGCCGACTACAGCAAGATTGTGCCCTGGTGGAACCAGGTGTGCGACTATTTCGACCGACAACTCTTTGTCTCCAACTCTATCTCGGGAATGACAAGTCAAAGCACCGAGTTACAACACGAGGAATATGCCAACGAGGTTCAACTCAACCGCGACTACAGCTTCGACGACGCTCCTGGTGCCATATTCTACAGCTGCAAGTACCTGTACCGCACCGGCAACCACGAGGAACTTGCCACCTATCTCAAGCGCAAGGTGTTCACTCGTCCTGCTCTGCCACCGGCAATGCCCTGGAAACCAGGCAATGACCCTGGCGTGGTGACTAATCTCACCAGCGCCAACCATGTGCTCTCGTGGAATGGATTTGACAACTACAAATACTCTATTTATGCTGTGCCCAACAGTGTTGAACCATCGCAGTTTGCCAAGGAGGCCGAGATGCTGCTCGACGTGAGCTACACAACCAACTACACCATCCCCGACGAGGCACGTTTTGGCTACTACTATGCCGTGTGCCCCGTCGACCGCACCGACAACGAGTTCCATCCGGCATTTCTTATCCCTCCCGCCGACCAGCAGCTCACCGCACCCGTGCTCCTCTCGCCCGACAACGGTGCCCTCGTGCCCGACCCATTCACCATGAGTTGGGAGCCAGTGCCCAGCGCGCAGGGCTACATGGTGGAGCTCG
The DNA here is from genome assembly GCA_900318065.1 of uncultured Prevotellaceae bacterium. GTDB lineage: Bacteria > Bacteroidota > Bacteroidia > Bacteroidales > Muribaculaceae > Sodaliphilus. The sequence goes on along the minus strand of ONIY01000015.1, from coordinate 29,952 downwards.
CCACCAGCGAGGACTTCAGCGACGTGAAGCGCATGACCACCACCGCCACCAGCATCTCGTCGAGCGCCTTTGGTGAATTCCTTCCTCGCAACTACTACTGGCGCGTGCGAGCCTGTGCCGAGGGCTACAGCGACGGCGTGAGCGAGACACGCTGGTGCTCGCCACAGGTGTTCACCATCATCTATCCCGAGAATGGGCAGGACAACATTCACCCATCGTTCACCGCGCAGTGGCTCACTGGCGGCTCCAGCGCCGAGGCCACCCTTGAGATTGCCACCGACGACACTTTCAACAACATCGTCTTCACCGGCACTTCCACCACTGGCGAGCTCGCCATTCCCAAGTATACCCTCGTGCCAGGCAACTACTATTACATGCGAGTGCACATGATTGACAATGGCAACTACCGCGAGACGGGAACAGTGACGTTCAAAACTGCCTATCTCGATGCCACGCCTCCCACCTTTGCCATCCCAACAGCAGGCGGCACGCTCTACAGCGACCAGTATGTCACCGTCGACCGCCAGGAGGCTGCCGTGAGCTACACCATCGAGATATCCACCAGCGCCACCACATGGGGCCGCACCCGATTTGTGGAAACCGTGCGCGACTTCGCCTACCACACCACCCTGCCGGCTGGGCAAATCAAGGTGAACAACAAGCTCATGGAAGACGGCAACACCTACTATGCCCGTGCCCGCGCCAGCTACAACACCGAGAATGGTGCTGCCAACACCCCCTATGGCGACGTCATCTCATTCGTCTACAACAGTGGTACTGCCCCAGTGTCAATCCCTGGCGACGTGAACGGCGACGGAAGCGTCACTGCTGCCGATGTCACCGCACTCTACGACTACCTGCTCAACAACGACACCACCAGCCTGGTGAATGCCGACGTGGACGGCGACGGCAACATCACCGCCGGCGATGTCACTGCGGTATACAACATCCTGCTGGGAACATAAACATGAACAGGTCATTAGGCGATTATAGGCAGCTCTTCATTGGTGTCCGATAAAAGTCTTTCAGCATCAATGGGCTGCGTCTCAGCATAAATCAAGCAAGCTTGATATTCTGCATTCGACTTGCACCATTGGTCCGTTAGGACTGGCAGCAGACACCCAACAGCCGCTATAGCACTTTATCTCGCAATAAAGTGCTATAGCGAGAAAAAAATCGCCGATTTAGCACTTTATCTCGTAATGAAGTGCTATAGCGAAGAAAAAAACGCCGATTTAGCACTTTATTATCAAAAATAAATATTATATTTGCATCCCGAAGTCAAATAATCTCAAAACAATAAAGATATGTCCTCAGTTGATAACATCATAGGCCGTGAAAAAGAAATCACACTTCTCAACAGTTATGCCAGTTCAAATCAAGCCGAATTTATTGCTGTCTATGGCCGCCGGCGCGTAGGGAAAACTTTCTTGATTAACAATGTGTTCAGCAATCAATTGGTTTTTTCAATGACAGGCATCATTGGCGGTGACAAGAGAGAGCAAATTAATTCTTTCATCGACGCTATGGACATCTATGGCTCGCCATTGAGTCAAGCACCCAGCGACTGGTATGCTGCCTTCAGAGAACTACGACATCTACTGTTGAAAAAAATGGTTGACGGAAAGCGCAGTGTGATATTCATTGATGAACTACCATGCTTCGACACTCATCTCTCCGACTTTATCAATGCGCTGGGACACTTCTGGAATAGTTGGGCTTCGCTACAACCTAACCTAATGCTTGTGGTGTGCGGTTCGGCCACGTCATGGATGATGAAAAATATAATTAATAGCCATGGTGGACTTCACGACCGCATCACACATGAAATACACTTAAAAGAATTCACACTGAGAGAAACCGAGAGTTACCTTAAAGCCAACGGATTTGATTGGGATCGTCTGATGGTGGCTCAAGTCTATATGATTATGGGAGGTATACCTTATTATCTGAGCCTGCTCAACAAGCAAGAAAGCTTGGCTCAGAATATTGACCGACTGTTCTTCAGCAACAGCGGAGAGATGCGTAGAGAATTTGGCCGATTATATAAGACATTATTTGCTATCCCCGACCCTTATATCTCAATCGTGGAATTCCTCTTCAAGACTCGCCAAGGCAAATCACGTGACGATATTGCCAAAGCCATTGGGAAAAATGCTAATGGACGATTGTCGCAAATGCTGCAGAACCTCATTGACTGCGACATAATTAGGTTCTACCGCATGAAAAACAAGAAAATTTCAACTCGTGGAGGACTCTATCAACTCACCGATTTATATAGCATCTTCTACCTGACATTTGTCAAAGATGGCACCAGCGAAGAGCAGTTTTGGTCAAAGAGTCAAAACACCCCACAACTCAGTTCCTGGCTTGGATTGTCCTTTGAACGACTATGCCACAAGCATATTGCTGAAATCAAGAGAGCTTTGCACATCGATACAATCAAGACAGAATATTATTCCTGGCGCTATCAAGGTGATGACAGAAAACAAAAATCACAAATCGACCTTGTTATAGAACGCGCCGACAAAATGACAAACATCTGCGAGATCAAATACAGTGCAGCTCCCTATCGTCTTGATAAGGATGAATTTGACAAATGCCAAAGACGATATGAAGATTTCAAGCATAGCACAGGGGCTAAAGGAGGTATAATCCCTACCCTCATCACCACCTACCCACCCATTCGCAATGCCTACAGTGAAAGGTTTCTTGCCCAAATAACACTAGACGAATTGTTCTAACATCACCTAAAGGCATTTCTGGTAGGCCAGGCGCTCGTGGCCGTTGGCGAGGTAGATGATGCCGCATCGGGTGAAGCCGTGTTTTTCGACGAGGTGCTGCATGATTGTGTTGTCGCGGTGGGTGTCGATGCGGATGTTTGGGTCTACCTTGAAGCAATAGTCCATGGCGCTAGCAAAGATGCCCTTTGCCGTGGGCACGCCACCCATGCGGTGCACCACATGATAGGGCATGGTGTCGTCGAGCCATGCACCCTCGTAGATGGCGGCATAGGTGGGCTCGGGAGAGGGCAGGAAGGCAAAGTAGGCTACCACCTCGCCATCATCTTCCACTACCATTGCTCCACCCTGCTCCATGTCGCTGAGGATGGCTTGCTCGCCAGGGTAGCCGTCAATCCACTGGTTGGCATTGCCGGCCTGGCGCATCACCTGCTTGGCAGCGGCGAGCACCTCCATGATGCGCTCCATATCGCTGGCTATCGCATGTCGAATTATTCTCATGGCAAAAAATATCAATACAACAATGGCTGAGGAAGTGACTCCACAGCCATTATCGTGTTTCTTGAAACATTAGAAGTTGAGCGAGATGCCGCCCATGAGCCCCAGCTTCTGCGCTCCCATGCCTGGCATCACGTCCCACTGCTTGCACAGCAGGTTATTGGCCTGTGCCCATACCGAGAACACATGACTGAAGCTGTAGCGTGCCATCACGTGCAGGTCTACCGCATCCTTCAGGTCGAGGCTGCCAATCACATAGTAGTTGCCTGGATCGAGCACGGTGCCGTCATCGTCAATTAAGGGGCTAACCCAGTGACGGGTGAACGCCGAGCGGTTGAGGCGGCAAGAAATACCGGCGCTCACCATCAATGGCTTGATGGGCCATGCAGTGACGTCGAGGTTGAAGATGGTGGTGGGCCCGTCATCGCCCAGTGGGTAACCTGTGTAGCGAACGCCCTCGCGATAATCATCATCGCTGGCAAACGAATGAACCAGCGACATCTTAGCCTCGGCAAGCGTGCGGTACTTGTAGCCCAGGTCAAAGCCCATGTAGGCACCTTTACATTTTGTCATCATATAGATGATGGCGGCATACTGGTTCTCGTCGTAATAAGGCGAGGGGCCATCGGGGGTGGGATCCTCCTCAAGATACATGTCCTTGTAGATGCCGCTATGGGCAGCAGGAATCACAGCGTCGAGGCAGTTGGTAATAAATCCATAGCCCACAAAGGCTCTTGCCGTGAAACCCACAAACGGTCCCACATTAAATCCCACCTTGCCGTCGAAGGGGATGTAAGTGTTGGCATACATTGCCAGCGGGTCGTTGTAGCGGTTGGCATCGTGCATATCACCCAGATGGTTGATAAACTTTCCACCCGAGGCATTAGCAAAGAGGCTCACGCCCTTCACAATCTTGAAGTTGAGGTCAACATCGGGCGAGAGGCGCACGGCAGTTCCATCATTGAACGAGAACTGTGCCTTAATGCCAGCCTTGGCGTTGAAGATATCGTTGGAGTACTTATAGTAAGGTGCCAGGGTGAGGATGCCATAGGTCTTGTCGGTAGTGGCGTTGGTGAACTGGTTGTGACGGCGCAGATTGGCGATGTCGCCACCAAAGAGCAACCCCACGTTGCCTATCTTTTCCAGATTGTACTCACCTTCAATCGAGGCGCTTGCCCAGAACTCCTTGGCACCGTCGATACCCTCGATGTGCGACTTGTCATAGCCCGAGTAGTCGAGGGTGGCATTGGCCTCATATTCTATAGCGTCGTCATCGTTGAGATTATACTCGCTCTGCCACTTGCCGTTGACACGTGCCTCGAAGAAGGCCGTCTTGTGGTCCTTGAGGAAGTCGCCAAAGCCGCCATAGAAGTTATAGCTGTCGAAGTGGAGCTTGCCGTCAACTCCCAGCACGCCACGTCCCAGGTTCTTGGACCAAGCAGCACCCAGCAGGTTGTCGTTGAAGCGCTGCTTCTGCCGCTGCGACGGTTGCTCAATGAGCTTGGTGGTGTTCTTGCCCAGCCATGTGCTGTTGTGCTGCAGCCACACTCCCAGTTGCTCCTCTTCCTTGTCGATGGCTCGATATCCGGCACTCACCACGGTGTTGAGATAGATGCCGGCGCCCACATTGAGATATCCTCTCTGGTTGGAGAAGTTGTGCAGTGTGCGGTATCCATAGGGCAACATGGTGGGGATGTCGACGGGCACGATGGCAGGCACTGTCCAGTCGCTGAACTGTGGTGCCACTGCCTCCTTGTCGCTCTTCTTGATCTCCTTGGGAAGCACGGTTTTCTTCACAACCTTCTTCTTTACCGGGTCAAACTCCCTCTCAAGTGTAATCTCCTTGTTAAGATCATTCTTGTTTTGACCCACACTTTGCGCACCAGCTCCCGCTGTAACCATTACCGCGGCTGCCAGAGCCATGTATTTTAATCTCTTATTCATAGTCGTTATAAATATAATGCTATATATATTATATATAATGTGGAAACTCTTTTAGTATCTCGTTGTTATCACTTCGACTTCTTCCATTGCTCGAGGCGGCTGTCAATCTCGTTGAAAATCTCGCCCTCCTTGCCAGGATAGTTCTTCTTCAGGCTCACGAGGTGCTCCACAGCCTTGTCGTCCTCGCCATTGTCGTGGTAGATGTCGCACAGCAGGATGAAGCCCTTGGCCACCCAGTAGCTCTGGCTGGTGCCGCTGTCGAAGAACTCATCGAGCATCTTCTCGGCGCCGGCAAGGTCGCCCTCGTCGTAACGCATCTTTGCCAGCTCATAGGCAGCCTGTGCTCCAGCCTCGCTCTGCGGGTTCTGTGCCAGCGATGTGAGGTCGACACGAGCATCGTGCTTGTTGCCGAGCTGGGCATTGGCAATGGCGCGTGCCAGCATCACCTCTTGCTCCACGTCGCCACTCAGGGTGTATCCGCTCTCGAGCAGCACATCGGCGCTCTCAACAAGGTCGCCCCATTGCTGTGCCTCACGAGCCGAGCGAACCATACCCAGCTGTGCAAGAGCATAGTTGTCGTTGTTGGTGGCCTTGGTAGCCCAGGTCCTGTACACCTCAAGGGCTTCCTCGCCCTTGCCCTGCTCAAGCAGGATGGCACCCTTGAGAGCCATAGCGCGCTGTGCGAAGGCGGCGTCCTCGTTGCCATTGAGGGCATCGTTGAGGGCATCCATAGCGCTGGCATAGTCGCGCTTGCTGTAATAGTGGTGTCCTATGTAGTACATCGCCTCGCTGGTGTAGGCGCCATTGGGATAGTCGAGCAGGTAGGTCTCGAGTTTCGAGATCTTGTCGGTGTCGATATAATAGGTCTCGGCGGCGTCGAAGGCGGCTTTCTCCACCTCCTTGACGTCGATCTTGGGCCCGCCGTCAATGTTGTTGAGCCTGCGGCTGAAGTCGGCAAGTTCGCCACGCTCGGCATAGATGTGCTTGAGGTCCTCGGCAGCGGTCTTTGCCTCATTGCTGGCAGGGAACTTCTCTATCACGTTCCAGTAGGAGCCAACAGCCTCGTTCACGTCTTTGTTGCTCTTTTGTGCCATTGCCATCTGCAGCATAGCCTCACGAGCCTCGGGCTGCTTGGGATAGTTGCGGATGAGTGTCGAGTAGGTGTTGATGGCATCGCTCAGCTTGCCACTGTGAACCTGAGCATTACCTTTCTCGAGCATTGCTTCGGGCACGCGTGGCGAATTGGGGTAAGCACGGATGAGGTCGTCGAGCTGCGCAATCTTAGAGGCATACTCGCTCTTGTCGCCGGCGATAATGGCGCGGCGCATCATGGCATACTCCGACGAGGCGTCGACATTGCTGGCGGCAGCCTTGCTGTAGCTGTCGATAGCGCCATTGAAGTCCTTGCCGTAATACTTGGCGTCGCCTATTCGGTTATAGGCCTCGGCCACCATTTCGCGGCTCAGCGAGTTGGTCTCGATAGCCTTTTGGAAGGCTGTGATGGCCTTGCTGTATTCTTGCTGGTTAAAATAGGACGAGCCCAGGTTGTACTGCCCCAGGCCGTAGTTGTCGTCGCTCTTCGACACGGCGTTGACATAGTCCTGCTGGTTCTTGGCAGCGTTCTTGTAGTCGCCCAGCTGATACTGAGCCTCGGCGAGCCACAGCTTGCTGTCGTTGAACACCGCCTCATCCTTCTTGCCCTGGTCCACAGCTTGCTGGAGCACCTGTGCGGCATCGGCAGGCTTGTTGTTGCGCAGTTGCTGCACTCCCTTGTGATAGAGGACGGTCTGCTTAGCCTTGAGCACCTTGTCGCTGGGATTGTCGATGCGGGCGATGCTTGCCAGCGCCTTGTCGTAGTCGCTGGTGGTGCTATAGGCCTCGATGAGGTAGTTCTCCACGTTGTTGTAGTAGGCCGAGTTTGGATACTCGTTCAAGAACTGCTCAAACATGTCGATTGAGCGGTTGAACGGGGTGCGTCCACCCTTGCTCTGGCTGATGGCGTAGTTGTAGAACGCTGTCTCGCGCACGTTGTCGTCATATCTCATGCTGGCGGCACGCTCAAAGGCCAGTGCGGCACCGTTGTAGTCGCCACTCTTGAGGCGGCTCTGGCCCATGTAGAGGAAAGCGCTCTGTGCAAGGGCATCGTCGCCGGTGTTGGTCACATCGGCCATGCGAGAGACGGCGCTGTCGTAGTCACGGTTGTTGAAGTCGATAACACCCAGCATATAGTTGGCATTGCGCTTGGCAGTGGTCTCCTCGTCGCTCAATCCCACGAAGCGGGTGAGGAAAGGCTTCGCCTTAGTGTTGTTGCCCAGGCGGTAATAGCTCTCGCCCACGATGCGGTTCATCTCGGCGGTGAAATAGTCGTTCTGGTTATCCTCGATGAGCGACTCGCCCAGCTTCACAGTGCTCTTGTAGTCGCCCAGCTTATACAGGATTTGGCACATGTAGTACTGCGACTGGTAGCCCAGCTCGCCAGTGCGGTCCACACTGTCAAAGAGCTGATAGGCATCGTTATAGTTGCCATTGGCATATTCTATATAGGCTTTGAAGAAGGTGGAAGCTGTGCTATATTGCTTGGTGGTGGAGAGCTCGTCGTAGATGACCCGTGCCTCGTCGTAGTTCTCGAGCATCAGGTCGCAATAGCCACGTCGATAAAGCACGTCTTCGTCGGTGTCGAAGTCAAGAGCCTTGGGGCGCACCATCTCATAGTTGGTCAATGCCTGGGCAAACTCCCCATTATAGAAATAGTAGTCGCCCACCTTGGCCCTGGCAGCCACTGCCAGAGGGTCGTAGGGATGATTCTCGATAAACTCCTCGAGCATCGCCAGGCTCGAGGGCCTGCCAAGCTCAAACTCGTTGAGCACCGTGGTCCACTCTGCCTCGATGTCTTGGTTCAAAAATGGGGTAAGGTATCTGTTGAAATGGTTGAGCTGATGGGTCGAGCCCACATAGTTGCGCATTTCACGGAACAAATTTCCCCTCAGGAAGTAACCATCACCTCCTGTGCTTATCACCGAGGGTATCTCCTGGGCCATAGCCGAGAGAGATAGCACACTCACTAATACCAATGCATTCTTTAACTTCATAAGTCTATATTGTTCTAATTATTTTTATCTTTCTAATAAAATATGCAAATATAACTATTATTTTATAAACCATTACACCAATCAATGATAAAAAGAAAAAAAAATAACTAAATGAAGATTTCTTTCACATTTCTTGGTAATTTCAATATTTTTTCCCAAATTTGCATATTGTCTTTAAAATTACTGATTTTATTTGAATTAACCTGTAACAAATATTTAATATGGAACCTAACAAATGCCCTAATTGTGGAAACTTAGTGCCCAACGACGCAAAATTCTGCATGAATTGTGGCCATGCTATCGAAGTGGCACCTCCTGCCACTCCTCCTGCTGTGCCAGGAATGCCACCAGTTCCTGGTGCTGCCGCTCCCGCAGTGCCTGAGCCTCCAGTAGCTCCCGCTGCGCCTGCAGTGCCTGAACCTCCGGTTACTCCTGCTGCCCCCGCGGTGCCCGAGCCTCCTGTAGCTCCCGCTGCTCCCGCAGTGCCTGAGCCTCCAGTAGTTAAGCCAGAACCAGTTGCTCCTGCAGTGTCCGAGCCTCCTGTAGTTAAGCCCGAGCCAGTGGTTGAACCCGAGCCAGTTGCTCCTGCAGTGCCCGAGCCTCCCGCTGCTCCCGCTCCCGCGGTGCCTGAGCCTCCGGTAGTTAAGCCCGAGCCTGTGGTTGAGCCCGAGCCAGTTGCTCCTGCAGTGCCTGAGCCTCCTGTTGCTCCCGCTCCCGCGGTGCCTGAGCCTCCGGTAGTTAAGCCCGAGCCACCAGTAGTAGCTGCTACCGTAGCTGCTGCCGCCACTGCTGCTGCCGCAAGTGCAGCCCCCGCTGTTCCCGAGCCACCAGTAGCTCCTGCCGCTCCTGCAGTGCCTGAGCCTCCTGTTGCTCCTAAACCAGCTCCAAAGCCTGCACCTCCAGCACCAAAGCCTGCGCCTCCAGCACCAAAACCTGCACCCCCAGCACCAGAGCCTGCACCAGCGCCACCCGCTCCTCAGCCCGCGCCACAGCCAGCTCCCGCTACTCCTGTCGACTATCATGAGAAGAAGAAATCACCTCTTGGACTCATCCTTGGCATCATTCTGGGTCTGCTAGTGCTTGGCGGCATTGGTTATGGCGTCTACTGGTTCCTCAACAAGGATAAAGGCACCAAGCCACAAACCGAGCAAGTTGACAATAACAACGATGCCGACGACAATACCAGCTTCAGCACCGATCCCGATGACAACGGTGATGACAACGGAGATGACAACGGAGACGTGAATGGTGACGACAACGGCGGTCTTGACCCAGGTGAAGTGCCCGACGACCAAATCACCGAGCCTGGCGACTACGACGACGAGGGCGACGATCCTGGCTACACCAGGCCAGCACCCCCTGTGACCAGCCCAGCGCCCAAGACCAAACCTGAGACCAAGCCGGCAACTAAGGCCAAACCAGAGCCTAAGACCAAGCCTGATCCCAAGACTAATCGCAACCAGTACAACGATCCTCCACGCCGCGACTACGATTACGAGCGCTTGCGCAATGGCAATAGCAACAACAATAATAATAACAACAGTCAGTCGCACCGCGACCTCGACTACGAACGCCTGCGTCAAAGCGGCCAGAGGGCTCTATAAACAATAGACGACATCATTACCCTATAAACCACAAGGAGTTGCACCTGTGACACGGTGCAACTCCTTGTGTGTTTTGTTGTTATCTTATGAAAATCTCACGCGTTGAGAGTGTGTGCGGTGAGTGAAAGATGATCGATATTGCTTATCAAGAGATTATTTATCTTTCTTGGTTTTCTCGAGCTGGCGTTTCAGTGCGTCGACAGCCAGGTCAACAGCCTCCTCAAAGGTGTCGGCAACCTTGTTGGCAAAGAGGTCCTCGTTGCGTGGTATCAAGAGCTTGATACTAGCCTCCTTGTTCATCGCGGTCTCGGGTTTTACAACTTTCAATGTCACCTCGGCATTGGTGATTTCCTCATGATGCTTCACCAGCTTCTCAACTTTCTTGTTGATGAATTGCTCTAACTTCTCGGTTGCATCAAAATGAATGGCTTTTACTTTAATTTCCATATTAGCCTCCTTTTTTAAGTGCCCGGGGATGGGCGAGTTTATAATTATTTTTCAATTCACTAAAAGTCACATGAGTGTAGATTTGTGTTGTCGCGAGCGACTCGTGGCCCAGGAGCTCTTTCACGCTGTTGAGCGACGCGCCGTTGTTGAGCATTGCCGTGGCAAAGGTGTGCCGCAGCACGTGCGGACTGCGCTTGCTGCTCACCCCAGCCTGCGAGAGCAACTCCTTTACCACACGGTAGACGAGCATGGGATAGAGCGGCTCTCCCGTGGGGCGCACAAAAAACCTGTCGCATCCCACAGCCTGCTGGTCGCGCAATCGCCGGTAGCTGTCAATCCATTGTGCAAGTTCGGTGCCAAAAGGTATTATCCTGTCCTTGTCACGCTTGCCGTGAACTTTGAGCTCCATCTTGCCAGTGTCGACATTAGCGTCACGCAGGCCTATGAGCTCGGCGCGGCGCATGCCCGTCTCATATAGCATCATCACTATCAGGCGGTTGCGCACCTGCTCAAAGTCGTCCATGTCGATGTCGCTGTCGAGCAGCGAGTCGACGCTCGTTTCGCGCACCATCGATGGCAGCCGCTTGGGAATTCGTGCCATTTCGACAGCAGCCGCGGGGCTCGACGTGACCACGCCCTGACGCATGAGCCACTTGTAGAACGAGCGCACCGCCTGCACCTTGCGACGCATTGTCCTCGCTCCGTCGCCATTGTTGTTGAGCCACAGCATCCATGCCCTGATGTCGCTTGGCGTGACGCTGGCAACGTCGAGCTGCCTCTTTCCTTGCGTGAGGTATTGCTCCCACTGGTCGAGATCGGTGCCATAGGCCGTGACAGTGTGAGGCGAGAGATTTAGTTCTAACCTTATGTATTGCAAGAATTTGTCGATAGTGGCATCCATAGTTCTTTTTAAAGTTTTTCTCGCGACGCTACTAAATTACATAAAAAATACAATAAAAACAAATTTATCGCTCTTTTTTCTCCCAAAAACTTATTTTTTGATATTTTTCACACAAGAAACCCCTCCCCCCATAACTATTCAGCGAAATTCCTGCCGGCTAATCAGCCGGAGACTGAACCCAAAGAAGATAATAGGGTCAGCCTCCGGCTGAGAGAATAGAAGATGACGTTCCACCCCCCAGTGCCGCCATCTCCGCTCGCTTACGCTCGCTGCGACGGCGGTACTGGGGGTTACACATGGGGTCAGCCTCCGGCTGATTTGTCACAATCGCCCCAACAACTATTCATGAATAGTTTACCCTCACCTCACCCCAACCCAAATATGGAAAAAATTCCAGCCGAAGACAAAATCGCCCGATAACCTGCGGAAGTTGCATTTTTTTGCCCACCTCCGCAGATTATCGATGCAAAATCTTAATCAGAACATCATCTTTGACTTCCTTGAGTTGCCGGAACAAGAGAATTGCAACACACCCTAAGTGGGTGCGTTGCAATTATCAAATCGGCTTAACTTACTGTTTATTTCAGGCAAGTTTAAAAGTCCTCGGGGTGTTTTTGTGCTGCTACTCTGAGCATTTTTTCCACGTCGAAGTAGAAATCCTTTTTCTTGCTGCTGTCGGTCTCGCTCTCGGCCTTGACGCAGTCGATGCCGTTTTCCTGCTCCACGTGATCTTTAGCCACATATCCCAGGAAGTTGACTATCGTGTACTCATGCTCGGGAAAGATCACCACCCATGGGTCGTCCTTGGTGCCATGGCCGCTCGACATGATTGCTGCGATGAGCTTGTCGAGACGATACTGTCGCACAGCAGCGCGCGCGTGCTTGTTCTTCTGCTTGAGCGCGTAGATATAATAGGTGATTTGGTCAATGTCGAAGATGTTGTCCTCGAGCGCCCTGACGGCGTAGCGCTCTATCATGTCGCACTCGTCGCGAGTCAATTTGTCCTTGTAGTAGAGCTGCTCCACCTCTTCCTTGCCCTCGAGCTGAGTTTGACGGAAGGGGTCGTAGTCCTCCTGGAACAGGAATCCATAGTATAGGTCGCGATAGGCCTCAAAGTTCATCACGGTGTCGTTGCTGTTGAACCACTTCACCAGCTTGGGGTAATAGTACAGAGAGCTTGGGTCGCTAATGTCGCGCTGAATCTTGTCGAAATCCAGACTGCGGACCTCAAACTTATATTGAGCATGAGTAGCTACCGACATCGACGCCAGCAGCATCAGCAATAGAGCAAGAATCGATTTATTTACTTTCATAATCTCTCGTTAGTTTCTACTTTTGTTTCGTTCATTACAATCAATAGACAAAGCCCTCGACGGCGATGCCCAGCATTGCCACTGCCACCACTACGGGCAGTCCCTTGGCGCAAAGGTACTGAATAAAATTGGAACTAGGAAATCTGAGCCACTTGCCGGCTGGGGTGCGCGAGAAGGCAAAAAGACCAAAAATAGTGCCCAGAATAGTTCCCAGCACCATGAACCTTGCCTCGAGCAGCATGCCCAGCATGCATCCCATCATCGCTCCCAGTCCCAGGTATAGATTGCCGGTCGTTTTTCCGTCGGGCTCACCCTTGGGCGATAGATACCTAATGCCCATCACCATTAATGTTGCAACACCATAGAAGATAAACACCCACGACGGGAAAGAGGTGTAGCTGCTCCAGTGCAGCAGCCACAATCCGGCATAGGCCGGCAGGGCTGCAACATACCAGGGCTTGAACACCATCACTATGGCAAGCGTGAGGAACATGACCCCAATCACGAGTAATAATAAGCTACTTGACATTGTGAGAAGTTTTCTTTTTAAATAACTTTTTTTATCACTTTTTTGCAACAAAACTCGGGATTTTCCACCCTTGCATCAAGTCGCTAAGCATTCTCATCGACCACCTCACCCTCGGGCTTGATGTCCTCGGGGTAAGACACACGAGTGTGATAGAACGTGAGCAATCGCTTGATGAGGCTTGCCTTCACCACAGCAATGTCCTTGAAGCTGATGGGCGACTCGTTGAAGAGACCTTCGGCAACCTGTCCGTCGATAATCTTGTTCACCAGATTGGTGATGTTCTCCTCATTGGGCACGGGCAGGCTCTTGGTAGCCGCCTCACAGGAGTCGGCCATCATCAGGATCGCTGCCTCACGCGTCTGTGGATTAGGACCAGGATAGGTGTAGGGTGCGGGATCGACAGTGCCCGTGGGGCTCTGCTTGCACGCCATGGTGTAGAAGTAGCGCGTGCGTCCACAGCCATGGTGCTGCACTATCATGTCCTTGATGACCTGAGGCAGATTGGCACGCTCGGCACGCTGCAAGCCGTCGGTCACGTGCGAGATCACGATTGCCGCGCTCTGCTCGGGCGTGAGCACATCGTGCGGGTTGACACCGCTCTGGTTCTCGGTGAAGAAGCCAGGGTTCTCTATCTTGCCAATGTCGTGATACAAGGCCCCGGCACGCACCAGCTGCACACTCGCGCCCACCTGGTGGGCTGCCTCGCCGGCAAGCGTTGCCACCTGCAGCGAGTGCTGGAAAGTGCCTGGGCAATTCTCGGAGAGCTCACGCAGCACAGGGTTGTTGATGTCGCTAAGCTCCACCAGAGTCACCTGCGACGTGAAGCCAAATATCTTCTCCACGATGAAGATGCCAAAGTAGGCAAACGATAGCACAATCGAGTTGACCGCGAAGTAGAGAATCACGTGCCAGTCAAATGCCTCGAGCGTGCCATTGCGCGCAAGATACTGGGCGACGTAGGTCACCGAGTAGCACAGGAAGATGAAGAACGCGCACACTACCAGCTGCGAGCGCTGCATCAGTCCCTTTATCGACACAATCGCTATGGCGCCCGCAAGGAACTGCATGATCACGAAGTCGCTGGGCTCGGGAGCCACCAGCAGGCTGATGAGCACCACCACCATGTGGGTGAAGAAACCCAGCGGGATGCTGAAGAACACCGTCACAACAATGGGCACCAGCGCAAACGGCACAAGGTACAACAGTCCCGACCTGAAGTGGGCTATCACATAAACCACCAGCACAATGACCAGCACAAAGCTGAACAAGAACGTCATGTGCCGCAGGCTGCGGTAGACATTGGGATACATTATCTTGATATACAAGAAGTAAACCAGCAATATCAAGGCTATCACCACAAGATTTCCCAGCACCGAGAAGCGCCGCACTGCATTGTTGATGTTGCGCTCGGCGCTCATGCGCTCATAGGTCTTGATGAGAGCATACTTCTGTGCTGTCACAATCTCGCCATAGTCGATGATGCGCTCACCGGTGAGTTTCACTCCATGAGGCGCCAGTGCCAGCTTGTAGGCCTCCTCGAGCTGCGCCTCGGTCTTTTCCTTGTCATATTCGAGATTGGTAGTGAGGCTGCTGTGAATGAGCTGCGACAAGTCGGGGCCCTGGCTCATGTTGATGCCAGCCACCGAGTCGATATAGGAGTAGGCATCCATCGTGGAGCGCAACGAGTGGGCATCGACAGCACGAAACTCGTTGCCCTGCTTGTTTATCACCCTCACATTCTTGATGGCGCCACTGTTGATCTTGCTGCGCGTGGCATTGTCGACGATGCCGTCGTCAAAAACCCGCTGCGCCGACTCCAGAATCTTGTTCTTCATGCTCGCCGACACACCGCTAATCTCCTCGAGCGTGGCGGTGATGTTTTCCATCGCCTTCATCTCGCGTGCCTCATCCTCGTAGAAGATGGGGGCAAAGTTGGTGTCGATACTATCCTTGATGCGCGACGCGCTCACCGAGTCATACTCGATGGGGATGTCGAACGGCGCTATCAGCTTGGGATAGTTCCAAGGCCTTCCCTCGCTGTAGACCAGAGCATCGCTCGAAGCGCCACCAAAGAATAGCGACAACACTCCCACCGTCACTGCGATGAGGAGCATTACCGTTAGATTTATTTTTGCCGTATTCTTCATTTATATTATGTGTTTTGCTCTTTTTATTCACGTGTGAAAATCAACTCTGGCGAATCGCCTTGGTCACACCCTTCACTCTCGACAAGCGCTTGCACATCTTGGTAACTGTGTTCACGTTCTCGACATAGATGTCCATCTCGCAATTAAACACCCCGCCGTCGCTGTTAATCGACAGGCGCCGGATGTTGATGGCAAGGTTGGTCGAGATGAGGTAGATAATCTCCTGAAGGATTCCCATGCGGTCTACTCCCTCGACGCGCACCGAGGCAAAGAACTTCTCGCTGCCCGTCTCCCATTGCGTCTCCACCAGCCGGCTGCCAAATCCCGTCTTGAGCTTCATGGCGGTGGGGCAATCCATCTTGTGAACCACAACGTTGTTGTTGCTGTCGATATATCCCACCACATCGTCGCCAGGCAACGGGTGGCAGCAGTTGGCAAGATGGTAGTTGCTCTTGCCGTCGACGGTCTTGAGCACATACACCTTGCGCTTGTCAATCTCCTCGCCCTTGCCGGTGGGCTCGCTCGTGGTCTTGCTCGACTTAGACGAGCCAAACGAGCTGCGCCACAGCTTGGTCAGGAAACCTTGCGATGCAGGCTTGAGCGCCTTGATAATCATGGGAGTGAGTTCTATCTTGCCTTGCCCCACCTTGTAGAAGAGGTCTTCCTTGTTCTGCACCCCCAGGTGGTTGATGATGCGCGCCAAGTTCTCGTTGGTGATCTCTACCGAGTTCTCGGCCATGAACGCCTTGAACTTCTCCTCGCCGCGCTCCATTGCCTCGCGGCGCATGTGGCGGAACGCCATGTTGAGGCGGCGCTTGCCCTTGCTGGTGATCACAAACTTCTCCCACTCGGGCTGCGGCTTCTGCGACTGCGAGGTGAGGATCTCCACCTGGTCGCCACTGGAGAGCTTGTGCGACAGTGGCACCAGCCTGTGGTTGATCTTGCCGGCGATGCAGTGGGTGCCTATCTCGGAGTGCAGCGTGAACGCCAGGTCGAGCACCGTGGCATTCTTGGGCAGCAGCAGCATGTCGCCCTTGGGGGTGAACACCATGATGTCGCGGGCATAGAGGTTGAGTTTTATCGAGTCGAGGAAGTCGAGGGCGTTGGGCTCGGGAGTCTTGAGAATCTCCTCAATCTCCTTATACCACTTGATAAACTGGTCGTTCTCGTCGATCTCGGCGCCATCTTCCTTGTAGAACCAGTGCACGGCGTTGCCATGCTCGTCGTTGTAGTCCATCTTCTGGCTGCGAATCTGCACCTCAATCCAGTTGCCCTCGGGGCCCATGACGGTCATGTGCAGGGCACGATAGCCATTGGGCTTGCTGTTGATGAGCCAGTTGCGGGTGCGCTCGGGATGGGTGCGGTAGAGCTGAGATATCATGCGGTAGATCTTCAGGCAGTCGTCGTTCTCGTCGCGGCCCTCGGGGCACTCAAAGACGATTCTTGCTGCATAGATGTCGTAGATCTCATCGATGGGGATGCGCTTGCGCTCCATCTTCTTCCAAATCGAGTAGCACGACTTCACGCGCGCCTTGAACTCATAGACGAAGCCCTCCTCGTCGAGGCGCTCCCTGATGGGTCGCGAGAAGCGCTCAAACACGCTGTTTCGCTTCTCTTCCGATGCCGCTATGGCCTCCGAGATGCGCGCGTAGGTGTTGGGGTGCTCATACTTAAAGCTCAAGTCCTCAAGTTCGGTTTTTATGGCATATAGTCCCAGCCTGTGGGCGAGCGGCGCATAGATATACATTGTCTCGCCGGTAATCTTCTTTTGCTTGGCGGGAGGCATCGACGAGAGGGTGCGCATGTTGTGCAGGCGGTCGGCCATCTTGATGATTACCACGCGGTTGTCGCTGCTCATGGTCATGAGCAGTTTCCTGAAGTTCTCGGCCTGTGCCGACGCCTTGTCGCCAAAGATGCCACCCGAGATCTTGGTGAGTCCGTCCACGATGTTGGCAACCTTGTCGCCCACCTTTTGCCCCGTCTCGTTAATCACCTCGTCGCCAAAGATTGCCTTGATGTCGTCGAGAGTGTACTCGGTGTCCTCCACCACGTCGTGAAGCAGGGCGGCACATATCGAGCGTGACCCGAGCCCTATCTCCTGGCTCACGATGGTGGCGACGGCGATGGGGTGCAGGATATAGGGCTCGCCCGAGCGGCGCCTGATGCCCTCATGGGCGCGGCGCGCAAAGCGATAGGCCTTCTCTATCCTCTCCACATGCTTGCGGTGACTGCTTGACAGATAGCTGTTTATGAGCGCCTGATAGGCTTCATCTATTATTTTGTTTTCTTCTTCTGGACTCATTATTGGGCTGGTTTAGTTTCGTCAAATTATATACCAAATTACAAATTTACTAATAAATTGCGAAACAAAACCACTTTTGCCCTCACTTTTTACCTTTTTTCAAAAAAGAGAGTATAAAAATGCCCGCCAACAAAAAAATGCGTTCGCAAATTTGCAAACACCATTTTTTGTTGTAACTTTGCAGCAAGATGATTATCGTTTTCGAAAGGTTAATGACAAGTATCGCATAGAGTTTAAGGAAACCATTAAAGAAGGTGAGCAAATTGCAACTATTTGTAACATAACAGAATTGTCAAATCACTATAAGTAACAAAATCATGTCTTTACAGCAAAGCAATCCAAATATGATAGCCAATAATATGAAGCCCTTTGTCCCCACGCATCCAGGAGAAGTATTAAAGGACGAACTGGAATTTCGGGGAATCTCACAACGCGGTTTGGCACGGCAGTTAGGCATCTCTTATTCGGTTTTAAACGAGATGCTTAATGGCAAAAGAGCGCTCAACACACAACTCGCAATGATGCTCGAGGCGGCACTCGATGTGCCAGCAGCACCTCTACTTGCAATGCAAAATGAGTACAACATGCTCATTGCCGAGCGCGACAAGTCATTCATGAAGCGACTAAAAGCCATAAGAAAAGTCGCAGCGGCACTCTAAACAAAAATCAATTTTATAGACACAAACAATTAGCACCGCCACGGTTAACCAGGCGGTGCTATAATTTACTTTAATAATTTGAAACTCTAACAGCACGAACACTTCGACCATAGCAGCGTTCATTGGCGCCCCAGCCAGGTTCATTACAATTTGTATCCATGTTATTAGCATTAAATGGCCAACGATTGGAAACCTCTCGCAACCAATATCGACCGCCAGCATTGTGGCCGTAGAGCTCATCCCAACTGTAAAAACCTGGTGATGGCAAGAACAACGAGGCGCCATTATGCTTGCTGGTGACCAAATAACCATTCGCGCCATGTATAGCTGTCCATTCCCATGTGCATTCATCAAACAATTCTTTTACTTGAACAAATGAAGGCGTGCACCATTCAGTGCCCCAATTCACTGTTGCGGCATCATCATCAGGGTCAAGTTCCAGATTATTATCAACAATGCCGTATTGACTACTGTAGCAATACTTGGTCAAACTTGATTCAGAACCTTCACACCATTTGTAAGTGGTATAATAATAGAACCGTTTTAGCTCCGGATCGGTCTCGCCCCATGCAAAATAGTCACCAGCGTCCTCAGGACTGCTTGCTCCAACATTCATTGTCGCCCACAATGTGCCACTAGGTAAGGCCAAATCAACATATTCTCTAGCTCCAGGCGCGAGTTTGCTTGCTGGCGAGCAGTTAACAAATGCCTTAGCCGCGGTCTTTAGCGTTAAGAAATCACTGTCGAGTGAAGACGAGCAGTCAAGCACTAGCATCACAAGTGCGCTTGTATTGTTGCGAGTAATGGAGATCTCATAGGAAAATTTCTCAAAATAATGTGGAATGTTCCAGACATCGAAAATAATCATATTGACATATTCATCTAAATCTTCCAACTTGATTCCAGCCCCAAATGGAGTGCACAATCCATTGAACTCAAATATATAGGAATCAATTAGGTTGTTGACACTGGTGGCCTCAATGACACTTCCACTCTCACAGGTCAGCCCGTGATATGACACATCGTAGAGGCAGTGGTCTTGCTTGGAGAATCTTGCTTCAATGTAAAGATTAGCAGTTTCGGCAGTTCCTCCGTCAAGCACAAAGCGGATGAGCCTGCCATCTTCCACGCCGGTCATTGTCACTGTCACGCTCTGCTTCGCATCGACGCACATCTTGTCTATCTCATTGGCAATCTCCTGTAATTTGGTCTTGACCTGAGCAATGTCGGCTACCTCTGTTACATTGTCATTGTCGCTTGCGAGCAACTGCAGGTTATTTTGGAACATTGCATAGTTTGTGACATCGCTACCGCGCAAACCTATAGAATAGGCTTTTACTGGTTTTCCGTGTATCGGCACAGTTTTGATACGGTGGTTCAATGCCGCCAAGTATTGCGACTCATTGTTATAAGCGTCTGTCATAGCCAATGAGCCCTGGTCGAGGCCATCGGTAAAGGTGATGAGAAAAACATTCGACAAATCGGCGGGAACTTGGGCTTCAGCCATATCATTTAAAGCCTCTTCAACTGCATAGTACAATATTGAGCCATTGTTAGTGCTCAAGTTATCAATAAAGCCTCTCATCTCTTGTTTCTTATCGAAATCTACGAAGCTTATTCCATTCTTTATCAACGATTGGTTGAAGCCTGTTATACCCATGTAAAGGCCAGTATACAATTCTGGACTCATGTTTCCCAACAGAATGTCATAAATCGCTGTCACATCAGCACTATTGATATGACCGTCACCATTCACATCGCATGTGGCAACATAAGTCAGGTCTCCATTGAGCATATAGTCATAGAGCGCAGTGATGTCGGCAGCATTTTTAGCCCCATCGCAATTTACATCGCCTGGCACAGGACTAATGTCGGCATAGTCCTCAGCATCTTCGGTTATCAAGAAATCTTTCCACACATCCTGATTCTCATAATCTGTTTTCGAACCTTGTCTCACATGAAGGTCGCAAGTTGCAGTCGTCACACCTTCAAACACACTACTTGATATGTATATTGGTTGCCGCATTAATGTAACAATATTATCTAAAGAGGTGCATCCTTTAAAAGCCTCAGGGCCAATGAGACTTACGTTTTCGCCAAAAGTGACTGTGTTCAGGCTGCCACAATTATAGAATGAACTACTGCCAACCCTAACCACAGAGTTTGAGATTGTAACAGAAGTCAAACTTTCGCAGTCATAAAACGCACTACCACCAATGTTGGTTACCGAATTAGGAAGATCAACTGTGGTCAAACTACTACAGCCACGAAAGGCCTCATATTCAATAATTCTCACCGACTTACCAAAACCAACCAGTGGTAAGCTAGTGCAGTACCCAAATGCCGATTGCCCAATCGTTGTCACCAAGTCGCCAATATTTACCGATGTCAAACCAGTACATCCATAGCAAAGAAATGATGGTATAATTTCTACTGTGTTGCCAAAAATGAAAGATTCGATATTATTCATGCAGTAAAAAGGACTTTCGCTAAAAATGAAATGTTCACATTCTTTGGCGTTCCATTTCACAGTTTTCAATGCTGTGCAACCTGAGAAGACTTCTAATCCCATCTCTACAACAGATTTCCCAATCACTATTTCTTCAAGTGAAGTACATTGGCTGAATGCTTTTTCATTAATATAATATACATTATCACCAATAGTTGCCGATTTCAAGCCACTGCAGCCAGAGAATGCTTCATTGCCAATTGAAATCACCGAATTGGGGATGGTGACCGATGTTAACCCCGTACATCCCTTAAAAGCACCCCAGCCAAGATCTTTTACCGAGTTGTCTAAATCAACTGAGGTCAAGCCTTCGCAATAAGCGAAAGCTAAGCCGCCAATCTGTGTCACCGAGTCAGGAATTGTAACCTCGGTCAAACCAGTGCACAGTTCGAATGCGCCATCCCCTATATATTTCAATGAATTGGGAAGAGCAAGAGAAGTCAGGCTGGTACAATTATAAAAAGCGCCGCCATTAATCGACGTTATTGAGTTGCCGTAGTTCACCGAAGTCAAACCAGTGCAATTATAGAAGGCACTACCACCAATCGTTGTCACTGAGTTAGGGATTGTTACCGATGTTAGGTTAGTGCATTTCTCAAAGGCTCTTTCGCCAATCAAAGTCACCGAATCACCTATGACAACTGAAGTGAGTCCACTACAACTATTGAAAGAATTTTTGCCAATTAAGGTGACTGAATTGGGAATTGTAACCGATGTCAATCCAGTGCAGTTATAGAATGAAGCACCGTCCGAGGATATTTGGTCGGCACCGCCAATGGTGGTAACCGAATTTGGTATGGTTACCGAAGTCAAACCAGTGCAATTATAGAATGCATGATCACCTATTGATGTCACTTGATAGGTTTTGCCAAGATGAATGACATTCTCGGGAATTACTAAGTCACCAGTCAGATGCTCATAGCCTGCACCGTAAGTATTACCGTTTGTTCCTGTGTTTGTAATTTGATAAGTCACAGTCACAGTAGTGTTACCACTATTCACTTTATAGCACAATCCATCCTCCATAAAATCGTAAGCTCTGGCTGGCAAAGTTGCTGCTAATAACAGCGCAAGTAGCAAGAGATGCCGAGTGATTGTGTTGAGTGTAGTCTTCATAATTATATCGTTTTTAGGTGGTGGCGGTTTTGAGTGCCTCCGTTTGACAAATTTCGTTTAGCTTGAAGTTTTGAGTTATTGAGAGGCGCGCACTGCACGAACGGTTAGTCCGGTGCTGCGGTAGAAACAGTCGTCGTACCAGTTAACTGCCCTTGGGCCAACGTATAGGTGGTAGGCACTCCATGAGTAGGTGGGTTTGAGCGTGCGCAACCAGTACAAGCCATCATTAGTGTATTTGAGCTCGCTGCCATCGCGTTCGCCCGTCACTGGCAAGAACAAGGTGGCGCCGTTGCTGCCAGTAAACAGCCTGCCGTAGACGCCGTTCAGCGTTGTCCACTGGGCGCTGCAGTTTTCCACCAACTCCTGAACCTGCTCCACCGACGGCATGCGCCACTCAGCACCCCAGTTGGCTGCAGCGGCATCGTCTTCAGGGTCAAGTTCAGTTTTGTAATCGACAAAACCGTTGAAGCCAAAGCTGCTGTTCTCGCAATACTTAGTGAGCATAGAGGCGCTGCCATTGCTCCACGAGTAGGTTGTCCAGTCATAGACACCCTTGGGAGCGGTCTCTCCCCAAGCGAAGTAGTCGCCACATTCCTCGGGGCTGCTGGCGCCAATGTTCATCTTTGCCCACAGCGTGCCACTGGGCAGTCCCAGGTCAACCCACTCATGACCCTGGGACTCGTTACCCAGAATGATGTTGTAAAGTGCGGTGACATCGGCAGCCGTCACCATTCCGTCACCATTCACGTCGCACGCAACTGCCGCGGCATTGTCGAGGCAGCCAAGCAAGTGGTCGTAGAGGGCTGTGACGTCGGCACTCGTGACAGTGCCGTCAAGGTTGGTGTCGCCAGGTTCCAGTTCCACGATATTCATGAACTGGCTCCAGGGAGCGGTAGTCTGGTAGTCGCTCAACGTTCCCTTGGGGACATAAAGTGTGCAAGTCGAAGTACTCGCAAGGTTGAATGCGCTCACATCACATGTAGTTGAATGCAGGTCATTGATACTTGAGAATATTGAAGTCAATTGTGAGCACCCCTCGAAGGCACGTTCGCCAATCTCGGTCACCGCCCCAGGGATATTAATCGTAGTCACGCCTGTACATACGGCAAAAGCCTCTTTTCCAATCTTTGTCACTGAACCTGGAATTGAGATTGATGTCAACCCAGTGAATTGCCGGCAAATATAGTCAGGAATCGTTTTTACTTTCCTGCCAAACTCAAAATTTGTGATGCAATTGTTGACAAAGTTCACGATATGAAAAGGATTGTAATCCTCATTGTCAAACCCCTGAAAATCAACTGTATTCCACTTGATGTGCCTGAGACTGGAGCAAGAAGATGTGAAAACTTCACGATCTATATTCTCGAGCGATTCACCCATAGTGATTTTTTCCAAGTTAATGCAATCTCTAAAAGCGTCATTGCCAATGCTCTCGACATGATCGGGAATAACAATCTCGGTCAAACTGGAGCAGCCATCAAAGACACAGCTGTGAATGTGCTTGAGATATTGCGGCAATCTCACAACACTCAAACTTGAGCAAGACATGAAAAGATTATTGTTCAGCTCGGTCAAACCGCTGGGCAGCTCTATCGACACTAGACTTGTACAACCCTGAAATGCTCCTTGCCCAATAGTTTGGACCGATGCCGGTATTGCTATTTCGCCGAGTCCACTACAATAGGAAAAAGCCGATTGCCCTATTTGAACAAGAGTGCTGGGCAAAGTCACCGATGTCATTTCTCTACATGCATAGAATGCCAGCCTGTCGATTGCAGTGACAGAATAATGCACGCCATTATTAGAATTATATACAGCCTCAGGAATTACAATGTCACCACTATAGGTGGGATGAGACTGCACGTTCTGAGTGACAGTGACTGTTGCACCATCTTCATTGATGTTGTAGGCTATGCCGTTGGTCATGAAGTCGTAGGCACTGGCAGGCAGGACCATTGCCAGCAGCATAGCCAACGACATAGTCCTGACAAACGATGGGTTTAGCTTGGTTTTCATAGCTTTATTGTTTTTAGGTAGTGAAAATCTTATTTCTTGATAACTATCTGGCGATTAGTGAAGTCGCTTGCGGCGTCAATGACCTTGAGCAAGTCTTGCCACTGCGATTGTGGGTAGTGAGCCTTGTAATAGGTTTTCTGCACAAGCAGGTGCAGCTTGTCGCCCTCAAGGCTTGGTGTCACCTTGAAGGCAGCCGCCTCGTTCTTGACATCGACGTTTAGCTTGTCGAGGTTGTCGCCGGTAATTGTATACCCACTTGGCAGGCTCAGGTAGATGATGGTGTCGAACGACTTGGGCGAGTCGCGATAGATGTCGCAGTCGCGTTTTCGTTCTTCTCCTTCAACAGAAAGCTGGTTACCCAGGAGCTTGCCCACACTCACAACGAGGTTGTTGCCCGCCTTCTTGACGAGACCATCGAGAGTGTAGTGAGTGTTGTAAACATATTGTGGCGACTGTGGGTCGAGTCCTGTGCTTAGGATATTATACCCTATGTACTGCTTGGGCTTGATATCGTGGCAGAACTCGGCTTCGCTTTTGAACAGTTCGAGCTGAGACTCTTTCTCCTTCTCAAATTGTTCTTCAACAGCCTTTCGTTCCTTCTTTGAGATTTCCTCAAGATAGGTCTTCTTGCGATGCAACAGCCTGTCGTAGTCTTCAATCATCTGCTTGCCGCTAATCATTGCCGAGAAAGTCTCCTTAGTAGTGCCCTTGAGCGTCTCGGTGCGGTTGACGTCGATGGTCATGCCATCGATTGTGGCATCGATGCGCGCGAGGTTGTTGTTGATGTTGTAGTTGTCTTGCGGCAGAGTCTCAAGAGTGTAATTAGTCTTGTCGCCATCGAGCTTGGCAGTGACAGCCGCAAGGCGTCCCTGAAGCTCGGCGGGCAGTGTCCCTGCCGTCTGGCACTTGTATTGTGGTGCAGTGAAGAAGTCGCCATCGGTGGTCATGAGCACCCATGTTGCGTTTTCATAATATATGAGCTTGTCGAGAGGCTCCTTGTCGCTTGCTGTGGTCACCACATAGTAGAAAGGAATCCTGGACTGCTCAAGCATGAAACTCAAAGTTGCGATAAAATTCTCAGGGCAGTAACGGTCAAACTTGTCAAATCCCATATAATAGTAGACCACCGAGTTGTAAAGATGGCGTGCGGCAGCGCGTTTGTCGGTAGCCTTGCGAGCTGCTTCCACATCGTCGCCTATGAACTTGTGGGCATCCCTTATGTCGCTGTACTTGTAGTAATCCTTAGTGAATTTTATCATGTTGAAACAGTCGAGCAGGATGGCTCGGTAGTCGGGGTTAGACTGTAGCCGCTCTCCTTTTCTGATGCTCTTGAGCTCCTTGTTGGTAAGGCTCTTGTCGAAGGCATAGAGTTTTATCATTGGAGCCTGGTCGATGGGGCTGTACCATGAGTGGGGAGCCACAGCCTCAACGTTCCTCACCTCGGCCTCGAGAATCGTGTTCTTGTCCTTGTCGATCGAGACCTTGAAATCCGGGGCGCCGTTGAAGGTGCGATACTGTGCTGTGAGTTTGTCGTCGATGGTGCACTTGGCCTTGTAGTAGAGCATGGGATAGTCGGCGACAAACGAGAAGATGATGGGCTCAGTGTTGCGCTGCTGCACAATCTTTTCCTCATAGGTGAACAAGTCGATGATGTCGCCCACCTCGAGTCCTGGCACAGCGAGCTTGTAGCTCACCTCGTCGCCTTTCTTCCCTTCGCGAGTTGCCATGTACTCGTCGGTGCTCACTTCCACAATCTTTCCGCCAGGCTTGATGACCCTCACTCCCAGCACTTGCTGCTCGGTTTCCTTGAGGTCGTAGTTATAGCTTTTCTTGAAGGTGAAATAGTCAAACTCCGAGAACTTCTTGATGGCAGCAGCATCGTTGAGCTTGATGAGCATGCGCGTGAGCTCATGGCGTCCCAGTTTCTTGACGTTTCCAAACTGCAGCCAGCCACGCATCTTGATGTAGGACTTGCGGGTGAACTCAACATCGGTGCTTGAAGCGAGGATCACCGCCGAGTGCCCTGTCAGGTACTCCTCGGGGCAATTGTAATTGTGGAACTCGGGCGTATTGTCACTCCACACCTGCTGCCGCAACGCTGTGGCAAGCTCGTTGTATTTCTTCTCGTCGCTGGCTTGTGCAGGCATCAGGCACGCGCTCAGCACAAGTGCAGTAATGAATAGTGTTAATGAATGTCGCATAATGTGGCTTCTTTAAATTATCGTTTTAGTGTTATTTGTTCATGACAAGCCTCGCTCCACTGGCGCAGCTGGCTGTTCCATGCGTCAATCTCACTGCGCTTGAGCTGGCGCCGTTTAATAGTCATCGACTTGGTGAAGACCACCTTGCCAGCCTGTTGCGTGAAAGAACAGTCCATTGAGCCCACTGCGGTGTCGCAATGGAAGGGTGATGGCATAGCCTCCACCTTGTAGCCATCAGGAATCGTGAACACCACCTCGTTGACCTGGCGCATGGGCATGGGAAAGAGGTAGTCGTGCTGGCGCTTGGTGGTGTCAATGGGGGTGGTGATGAAGAAGATGTCGGGGTCAAGCTCGATGTAGAGCTCGCCATCAAGGCTTGTGACAGAGCTGGCGTCGGTAACGCTGCCTCCAATGCCTGCCCACTCGGTGCTGCTCTCCTGGCTTATCCACTGGGCGTTCTCCACCTTAAAGGTGCGCGCCTCGTCGTTGAGGGCGGTTTCGGCAAATGAGCTGCGCTCTCGTGCCTCGCCACTGTGATAGGTGGTGAGCATTGCCTCTTTCATGTCGCCCGACGCCCATCGCTCGGCGCTGCCGGTGAGCACGTTATCTCCACTAAGGGCAAGGTTGATGTGCAGACTGTCGCAACTGGCGCTTGGCGGCAGCACAGGAAGGGCAATCTGCTTGTAGCTGTTGCCATCCTCAACGAGTGCCTCCATGCCCTGAATGTTGCCAGGGACGAAATCGATGGGGATATAGTTGCAGGTGGCATCAAGATAATAGGTGCTACCATTGAGATGGGCGGTGCAAATCACATGGTTCATTGATGAGAGTGTGGCAAGCTCGCTCAGGTGCACTGGCACGCTGTTGGTCCCCAGGAAGGTGAGGCGCGCGTCAATGCCTTGAGCCACAAGCAGGGTCTTGATGAGCAGCGCCAGTCCCTTGCAGTCGCCGTAGCGCTTGCGCAGCACCTCGGCTGGGGTGTCGGGCTGGTGGCTGCTTATCCCTGCCTCAAAAGCCACATATCGAATGTTGCTCTGCACCCAGGCATAGGTTTTCTTTATCTTCTCCAAGTCGCTCAGTCCATTGGCACCTATCTGGTCGAGGATGCCGGCGAGGCCAGGAATGCTGGTGTCGACATTTGAGAGGTTGCGGCTCCAGTGATAAAGTTCGCCAATGTCTTTGTAGGCACCACCAATCAAAATCATGGGATAAACGCTTGACAACGATGGCATGTTATCCTCACTTTTTATTGCAGGAAGATTGGTGATTGTATAGACCACAATGCGTTTCTTGCCATCTTGCTGATATTCGACCTTTATGTTGCTTGAAAAGTTCTTGAAGTTCTTGTGGATGAGTGTGAAGTTGCCCAAGTCCTCGGGAATTATGAGTTTTACCGTCTTTTGGCGAATGAAGTACTCGTCGGCAAGATGAATGCGGGTGAAATAGTGAACGTCGGTGAAAGTGCGCTCAAAAGTTGTCTCGCATTTCTTGTTCTTGCGGTTGAGGGTCAAATTGTAGTAGCACGCCTTGGAGTCGTCATAGAACACGTTGTCGGGGGTGACCGACTTATACTCGGGGGTGGTGAAGCTCTTGCTGCACGATGCCTTGTCGTGCTTGATGTTGTCGCCATAGAATATCGAGGGCTGAATCTTGCAGTCGTAGTCGCGCAGTGCAACATATTGCGTGGTGATTTTATTCTTCACCACCACATTGTCCTTGTTCTGCTTGAACTCATAGACATCGGTGCAATTGTCAATCATCACCTCATCGTCGCGCGACTGCGCGTTCACTGCAAGTGAGGTGAGAAGAATCAGATATATGATAACTGGCAGGCGTTTCATGTTAGTTTTGTTTTTTAGGTTTGAATATCAAGTAATTGTTGGGGGCCGTTATGGACTAATAGGAAGCCCCTAAATTAGTAATAATTCATCGTTCACGGCGGCAAATTTAGTGAAAATTTGTTGATTTACCCCCCCCCATTTGTTAAACTACGTTAAACAAATGGTCTCGTCAATGTTTTTTGACCAAAAAACTCAGTCCACTTGACGCAATTTGGACCAGTTTGACACAATATGTAATCTCATTACACATTTTCCTGCAAGAAATCAGTCAGATGTCACGACAAAGCTTTTGATTCTTTTGTTATTAAAGTCAACGATCTTGTTTCCGTTTCTAAAGATGGCGTCGGCATAAGGAACCAGCTCATTTCCATTCATTGGATTATACAAGCTTCTTGTGACTTTAGAGAACACTTCATTATTTACCACAATTATCTGTTCAACAGAAGACGGGGGATAAATGAGAACATTTTCACCGCTAGCACCATCAAGTCGGTACAAGCCGGTTTCATCAGTAAGATCAAGATAGACATTACCTATTTTAAGCACAGCCCTCCTTACATTCTCTTCATCGGTCTTGTATCCACCCAAGCACAGATTGCCATTGAGCGAGGCGGCACATGTAATCATCGTGAAGTGATTGTCCTCAACAATAGTTCCACTATGCCAATAAGCGCCAACACCATTGGCCGAGGAACCTAAAGCGTAATATTCACCATCAATTAATCCATTGGAATAAACTGTAACAAATGGTATCTCGGCAAATTTCTGTTCATTCTTGAATAAAGCCCACAACGGATTATTATTCACATGACCACAGGTGTAGATATTGAAATCAATGTCCAAAGCCCACCTATAATAATAAGAATGTACAGTATCATTTTTAAAGTAACCATTATTATTGGGAATGTTTACAAGACTCAACGCTCCATTTGAGTCATAAACAAGCAGGTTGTCCCCACCGTTGCCAAAAAAATAACATTTTCCATTAATCACTCCTGGTGAGTAATCTGAGCATCTTGCCATGTCAAGAAACTGTATTTTCTTGGTCTCAACAACCACGCCATCTTGAAATCGAAGCATACTTTGAGTATTGTTGTTCCAGCACCATGCTTGCCCATTGTAGGCAATGATTCCATCCAATTTTTCCGAAGGATTCTCAGTGCTGAATTCGTAGGTCTTCAACATCCCATCCTTGGTCGACATTGTGTAAAGGGTGTTTGCGGTAAATGACAATGCGTTAACTGTCACATCTCCATTTGACTCTGGAACACCTGGCTCGTCGTTAGAGTCCTTGCATGATTGCACAGCAATTATTGCAAGAACCATTATAGAAATTTTGAATGTGGCATCTAAGATTCTCATAATTTTATTCTGGTTATTGTTTTCATATCATTTGTTTTTAGTGTGGCAGACAAATAGTTGTAGCAAAGTTAGTAAAATAATATCAAAAAGCTACACCTTTCTTGTTGAAAAGCTGGCTTTACGCCAGATTATTTTTTTTCCTGCGTTAGCAGGCTTTGTGACCGACTTAGTTCGCAACTTTGTGAGATGAAACTTTTCTGGTTGCAAAGTTACAAAAACTAATTGTTAACCTCGGCAAAAAAGTGCCACATTCGTGGTTCATTTCACGATTTTCAAGTGATTGATTTTCAGGAATGTGGAAAAATAAAAGTTCATTTGGGGTTCATCTGGCTTTTTAACTGTTAAATTTTTCGGTTTTTTGCAGTATTTTTGTCCTCAACAAAACACAGAACAACATGAAAATGAACCTCGCTTTTCCAAAAATTGTGCATGCGCTGGCACTGCTTGCAATGGTGGTCACATCTTGCGGACGCGGCAGTTACAACAGCCAGCTGGTGCAAGTAGACTCGTTGCTTAACGCCACACAATATGAACAAGCCGACTCGCTGCTCAAGCAATGCGACCCCAGCAACTATAACACTCAAGACCGAGCCTATCATGCCCTGCTCAGAACTCAATGCGACTACAAGAACTATATTGTTGCGACTACCGACAGCGCCATCAATTTAGCAGTAGAATATTTCGAGAAGTCAGGTGATAAAGAGAAATATACCCGTTCGCTCATCTATCAAGG
>ONIY01000054.1 GCA_900318065.1 uncultured Prevotellaceae bacterium | reverse complement strand
TCCGTTGCTTCCTTCCACGGTGTTCTGTCCGAACTGGTTGTAGTAGTTGATACCAGCATGAGTCAGCAGCATCGCCTCGTTGTACTTGTCGGCGAAGTCTTGCGAGCAGTACATGTTCAGTTCCTGCGCGCGCAGGCGAGGGTCGAGCGAATAGAGAATCTCCTTCGCGATGTCCAGGGCGTTCGAGGTAGAGATTTCCTCCTCCAGCTGCATGTAGTTCTTGTTAGCTGTCGAGATAGTGCCAGCCGTGATTTCAGCCTGTGTGATTGTGTCGAAGCCGTCAAAGAGGTCTGCAGTGGTGTCGCCGTTGGCGTTACGCACACCATTCCATATCGCGTCGTTAAGAGTCTCCGACAGCCCCTTTGCGATAAGGGTGAGTACGTGGAGTGCAGTAGGCGCGCGCATCTGTCCGTCACCTTTAGTAGCTGCGAGGTAACCGAGGATAGTCGAAGCTGCCGAGTTAGGCTCGAATTTGCAGTGCACCGAACCCATGAAAGTCTCCAGGGTGCGGTATTCCACGTTCAGGTTAAAGTCTGATGAGCGGCTGGGCTTGTAAGGAGCGAACTGCGCCGTTCCGCTGATAGTGCCCACGTTCTCCTTGTAGCGGATGCCGGGGCGAGGTGTCATGTGCTGCAAGGTGTCGTGACAGCCTATGATGGGCTGATAGAGAAGCTCCTTGCGCCATTTAGTCGCCGCCTCCTGAAATTCAGGAAGCGGGATAGCAATAAGTTGTCCTGCCATGATGTTTGTAGAATTAGATAAAAGGTTTGTGATTTAAGATTGAGTGTGGTTAAGGAACCATCTTGTACAGCTCTTTCGCTGTGTTCACTGTCTTGGCGAAGCCGTCGAAGGCAGACGCTGGCTCGTTCTTTTCGTGCGGGCTGTCCACCACCGAGTTCGATTTCTCCGCAGGAGCCGCCTTCAGCGCGTTCACCTGCTCGGTGAGTTCGCTGTTACGCTCGTCACGTTCAGAGAATGCATCCTCAATGCACTGCATCTGGTCCGCTGTCAGCGTCACGCCATCCTCACCTACGGCAAAGTCCTCTTGTTTGAGCACTGCGCCGACAAGTTTGAAAAGTCTTTTCATCGGTTCAGATTGATTTTGTTCGTTAGATACTTGGGTTTCTGTGTTTTCAGGCTCTTGATTCTCATCACTCGTTTTACTTTTCACCTCGATGGGGTCAGCTTGGGTCTCGACTTTGTTAGGCTTGAAGATAGATGCTAGTGCTGCGATGAACCTTGTAAGCAGCGACTCGTTGGTGCCCATCGGGAGATTCGGTATCGGCATCCCTGCCGCCGCCATTGCCGAGGCCACTGCATCGGTAAGGACAGGTTTCTCCTCGTTGAACTGAGTCACCTCGTCCACGAATCCCCATTCCAAAGCTTCAGCAGCAGTCAGCCATCCACCCTCACGCATCAGATCCAGGAGAGCCTCCTGCTTCTTGCTGCATTTACCTGCGTACATGCTGGCCACGTTGTTGTCCAGCTTGTTCAGGTCACGGATGGCAGCCTCGCAGTTGTCACGCACCTCTGCCAGCTGGTCAGCGTTCAGCGAGCCCCACTCGAAGAACTCCGCGCTGCATTTGTGCACCAGGTACATTGCTGAGGAGTCAATGGAGATGTGCTTGGCGCCGAGCGAGGCGATGGTCGCCGCGCTCGCGTTCATCCCCACGAAGTGCACGGTGACATCGCCATGCGCACGGAAGGCGCTGGCGATCGAGAGTGCTGTCGCCAGCGAGCCGCCTAGGCTGTCAATCAGCACGTTCACCGGTTTCCCCTCGTTTCTGGCAAGGATATAGTCCACGTAGTTACGGTCAAAGTCACAACCGCCCACGTACCCCTTCAGATGAAGGTGGTAATTTGTGTTTTTCATAGGTTTAGATAAATTTTCTTGGTACAAATTTATAATGGAACAACCATCATTTAAAAGACATTTTTCAGTTGTTGCCAGTCTGTTGTCGGTTTCCAATGGGTAATAAAAAAGCCGCCCGAAGGCGGCTCATTCAAAGATAATTACTACTATGTTGTACGGAATACGAATCCGTCAGTATAGTCATAATCATAGCGGAAAAGCTCGTCGCTATAGGCCGAAACGTCAAAGAAGCGTCTCAGATGCTCGGGCACCTCGTCAAGAATTCCCAGCTCCTCGATAAGGTTCTCCGCGAACTCTTCCTCGCTGTTCCACTCACCGCAGTAGTTCTCACGGAAGTCCTCTACTGTCAAGTCAGACTCGCAGCGAAGGTCCAGGAAAGCCTCGTATGCACGCTGCTCATCCTCGTCAAGTTCAGCGTATGCCTTGATAAGGTCGAAAGTCTCCTCATCGAGGCCACACTCACTGTACCAGCACTCGGGGATGTTGTCGCAGTCTTGGAACATCAGCTCTGGGTCTTCCTCGTCACGATGTAGGAAGTAGCAGACCTTCATAAACTCCTCGTAGTCGTAGCACCGGGCGATAGAGATCCACATTCCCGATAAATCGCCGTTGTTGTACTTGGCGTAAGTACCCACATACAGGGCAGGCTCACCGGTGCGGTAGTCATGCTTGAAGTCAGCGAGGTCAATCTCGTCAACCTCATCACAAGAAACCTCAACATTATTGAGATTGTTAGAACTTGAGAGAGCCTTTACACTCTGCTCCATGTCAGTGCTTTGGGCACCATTCATTGATTCACTGAAAAGAGATAATTCATTCATAGCAGTAATTATTTAAAAAGTTAAACATCATTGATCTTGCCTTCACTTATCGCTTCGCCTTTACACTGCCTGCAAAGTCCGTTCGCCCTCACAGAGAGCAAGGCTTGCCTGAGAATTACTACCCGAAGGGCTGGAGAATTTTCAGAAGCAACGTAGCCTGGCCTTGCAAGTGAGGGGAGCGGAATAACTTTGCAGCGTAAAGGCAAGCGGTGAGGGCAAGGAAATGTTTAACTTCAATCTTACTGCTATGAACCTATCTTTTCCCGCAATGAATGGAGACCAAAAGAGAGCGCAGACGTGGAGCAGGATAAAAAAAGGAGCCCCGTTTCCCAACGAAGCACCTTAACGGAGTACATTAAAAATGATCTTCCCTAAATAACCATAAAAAATATGCAACATCTAATCCAAATGTATCTTTTGAGAGAGGAATAGTGACCGCGTTTCTCAACGAAGCCACTCACGGAGTTAGACATAAACTAATTAACTTCTAAATCCCTTAATAACCATAAATATTCACTTCATGAAAAAAAATTACCTTACAAAAAAACATAGAACCTATAAATTATACTGAGCAGGGAATCAGAGAGCGCTGCGCATACAGCGTAACCTCATAAGAGAACACTGCCGGCTCGCCGCCTGGATCACCTGTAGATATTGTCATCCGAATAATAGGATGTGGTTTCTCGCGTGCTCCAATCACAAACGACTCTCCGTTTGTGTCTGTAACCACGAATGCGATATCATGGTAATGCACTATATTTTCATCAGTGATGAATTTCAGCGTCGTCTTCTCTATGCGTCCACCATTGTCGTAGTCAGACGCAGCCTCGCAGGTTGGATTGCCCACGAAGTTTATAGGTGTTATGTCCGTCATTATGGCCACAGGCAAACCTGCCAGCGACTTCATCATCATCTGTCGCTGTAGATTTTTTCCCTGGACATATCCAAGACTCTTAATTCCTGGTAATCTCTGCTGTATCATGACGTTAAATCAATGAATAATAGGTTGTTATAAAATAATTACGGAACATTATGGAAACTATGGAATATACATGATTTTCTATCTTGACAAGTAGTGCAGTTTTTACCCCCGTTTTAACTTGAATTAAGTTTCTAAAGGTTCGTTAACTGTGTTTTTCGCCATTTTTCTTTGTTTTCGATACACATCTTGTCGACGTTGATATATCTTCGCCAGCGTATTCCAGTTCGTGTCTGATGGCGTTATTCCGTGTGCCTCCATCCATGCGAAAATGAGTTCCTTTCTCTGCTTGCCTATATTTCCGAACTTGTGAAGGTCACGCCAGAGTTGCATCACGAACCTTTGTCTGATGCTTTTCTGGATCGCCAGCTGTCCGTTTTTCGGCAGGTAGTTGTATGACTTCACGTTCTTGTATTTGAAATACGGCACGGCTATCGGAATTTTACCTTCCCCGGGGCCATCTCCATCATCTTCCAAGTTTTTTGGTCTCAGAGTCAGGCTCATCTCCAGCACGTCATTCTCATACGAGTTTTTAGGGAATTCCACAGGTATTCCTCCATGCTCATGCACCAGCCATTCTGCCAGATAAGAATCCAGCTTTACGTACACTCTAATATCACTCATCTTTAAATCGTATTTTGCCATTTCATTCGCAAATTTAAAGATTCTTATTAGTTTCTTGAAAGACTTTATTATCATGGTCTGCGAAGGCTTTTGCCCTTGAATTCTATAAAGTTGAACATCTCCAGGAATCTGTCTGCTATATATTTGCCATATACTGTCTCTATCTCGCAAAGAGGCAGGTTCGTTGTCGCATGAGTCACGCATGAATATCTGTTGTCATACCTGATCTGCATCAGGAACTGGAGCACGTTCATCTTTGTGCCGTAGTTGCTTGCCGGATTGGGTTCTCTTCCCAACTCGTCAACAAACAGACAGCAGTCATGTTTGAGAAACTTGTCCAGTCCAGGCAGTCCATCGGCCGCGTATCTGTTCGCTATCATGCTTGCTGACATCCATTCCGTGCCGAATCTGTATTCAGATTTGCAGTATTCTTTATGTCTTGTGCGCACATCCTTCAGGTAATCCCGCAGCAACATCAGCGTCATCGACTTGCCGCGTCCGATGTCACCATATAGAAAAAGTCCTTTTGAATAGTCCAGTTTCAGCACGTTCCAGCTGTCTATTCTCCACACCCATCCAAGGATGCTGTACAATATCTTGACATCATAATTCTTTTTGTCGAATCTGGGCTCTATTTTCAGAAGAATGTTCCACAAGACTCTCTGTTCTGCGCGAATGTCAACCATCTGTCTCAGCTTTTCTAATTTTTGCCCTACTGAGCGGATTGTCTGAAGCCGACGCTCCAGTTTCGCCATATCCTTCTTGCGCTTCTCCTCGGGTGTCGGTTGGCTTTCCAGCTGCTTGTGGTATACTTTGAGTCCCTCCACTGTTTTCGGGTTTCGCCTTGGCTTTGGTGCCTCTCCCAGCAGAATTTCGCTTATTTTTTGCGTTTCTTTTGCCATCCTGAATCATTATTTTCAGCCAGTCATAAAAATGGCGTTTATAATCGTTGAAATTCTTGTGTTCAAATGACTTTATCTGCATCTCTTTGTAGAATTCTTTGTGTCTTTTGTGCAATTCTGCTTTTGTCACTTTCAATGCTTCCATAGTTTTCTTGGTGAACATCTCAGAATCTCTTAATTTCTCAAAATATTTATTTTCACGCGCAAGCGCATTAGTGAGAGAAATATTGTTTTTTGTTTTATTATATATTGTTCTTTCGTGGTGGATTCCGTGATGGAGTTCGTGATGCATGTCTTCATCTTTCTTGTTTTCATCGTTATCAGAAAACTCTTCACTTTCTTCATCAAAATCTTCTGCTTCCTCATTATGTTCACCAACAAACTCAGGAAAGTCTTCATCCGACTCACTTGTTGATTTCATTCCATGGGAATCATCCTCGACTTCATCATCAACAAACTTCCCTGAGCGGAACTTGTCTAGCTGATACTTGTCGTAGTTGGTTATCGTTACTATTGTGACGTCACCTTCTTTCTCAACAGTCACCATCTTGTCTAGAACAAAATCCTCAAGACATCGCTTCGCGGTTCTTACATCTCCGGCATCCCATCGGCGGGCAAGTCTCCTCATGCTAGTCACCAGCTGCCCACGCTTCAGCGATACTCGCTGCCCGAGGAATCTCACCTCACAGTCTTTCCATGCTGCTTGTATCACCAGGTCAAGCCACCATTTAAGCGCTTTTGTGTCGTACCATACCCAGTGGAACACTATGCCACGGTCAAGTGCTATCCAGCCTCTCATTTTAACACCTTATTTATATATTGTTTATAACTGTGCTTTCCAAAAGCGTAATATCTCTCTGCCAAGGTAGAACCTGCGGGAGTTCGACCTTCTTATTCCTGTCTTTATTATGCCTTTGTTTGCATATTTGAGCAGGGTGTTCCTGTGCATGCCCAGCAGCTTGCTTGCTTCTTCTAGAGAATACCTTGATGCCTCTTTTACTCTTGGTTCTTCAGTCACCATCTTCTTCCTCCCTTCTCTCATTTGTGCGCTGGGTACACTCTTTGGGTGGAAAGAGCTCCTCAATTGGTCTGTTGAAATACTGTGAGAGCTTCTCCTGGACATTCATGTCGGGAGCGCATTCTCCTGCAATCCATTTCCTCACTGCTGCTTTTGACCTGTGTGTCAACTTGGCGATATCTTCAATAAATGTATTCGCCTGACTCTTAACATCTTGATAGATCTCTTGAAATGTCATGATAAAAAAGAAAGTTTAATATTAAAAAAAAGTGGTTATTATTTTGTTATAATGATTATAATTGCTTAACTTTGCAGTGTGAATACTCATTAGAAGCATTTATTAGCATTTGGATTGCAAATATAAGCATTATTTTGCTTAAACTCCAAATTAATTAAGCACTTTTTTGGACTTTTTTTCATAAGATTATGGAAAGGCTTGATTTAAAGCGATTAAGGAAAGACGCTGAAATAACACAGTCAGAGCTGGCTAACCGTATCGGTTATCCACAGGCGTTCCTGTCTCAGATTGAACACGGGAAGCGTCCCGCACCCGACAAACTGATAAAGATTGTGGTAAAAGAGCTTGGCATCAGCAATATCAATGACTACATTGAAACTGTTTCAGACCCTGTTCCTTCGCAAGATTTGCCTAAATTGGAGCCGCTCTCTTTTGACAACATCATCAAGGGCGAGCCTAACGTGGAATCGCTGCAGAACACTATTTCACAACTGGTGGATTTGCTAGTGAAGAGCCAGCAGAGGATAGATAATCTGGAGAAAGAGAACAAAAAATTGTTGGAACTAATCGGCAAAATATAAGCGCTCTTTTTTGCTAATGATTGCCCAAATGATTGCTCACATTTTTACAATTAACATAATTTATTAACTATCAGACTTGTACAGGGTCGTTGTCCTGCCTTACAAGCAGAGGGTCGGCGGTTCGAATCCGTCAGCACCCACACAATGGTTAACAATGCCGATAGTCAATGATGTAGTTCAAGACTGTCGGCGTTTTTTTGTTTTAGTATAACTGTAAAGAATTATATGGAACAAGGAGAAAGCAAGCGCTGGACTACGCTCAAAAGCGAATACTTGGTGAAGCGACCCTGGCTCACTGCGCGCCGCGACATGGTGCAGTTGCCCAATGGAGTGATCAACGATGAGTACTATGTGCTGGAATACCCCGACTGGGTGAACGTTATTGCTATTACTGCCGATGGGCAGTTTGTCTTTGTGCGCCAGTACCGCTATGGACTGGGCATTGACTCGGTGGAGCTCTGCGCCGGAGTGGCAGAGCCTGGCGAGACTCCCGAGCAGAGTGCGCGCCGCGAACTCCAGGAAGAGACCGGTTACGGTGGCGGCAAGTGGACCAAACTCATGGAGATAAGTCAAAATCCAGGCACATGCAACAATATCACCCACTGCTTCCTCGCCCAGGGTGTGGAACGCATCTCCAGTCAGCACCTCGACCGCACCGAGGACATCGATGTGGTGCTGCTCAGCCGCGATCAGGTGAAGCACATGCTCGAGAGCGACCAGCTCAAGCAAGCGCTCATGCTCGCGCCACTGTGGCGATACTTTGCACAAGAGGTGTAAAGGCTCTCCTCAGTTTGGAGGGTGTTGCAAAAAGGAAAATCTTGTGAGAACTCCTCCCCTAAGCTAGGGGAGGTGCCCGAAGGGCAGAGGGGTGTGATGCGCCAGAAATAGTTGTTTATCAATGTGATAACTACGACAAGTATTTGTCATACCACCCCCAGCTCCTCCTATCTTAGGAGGGGAGTTGTGGGAGCAACCCACGTTTGATATATTTTCACCCATGGTAATCCCCAGTGCTGGCATTGCGACAAGCGACTCAGCCGGAGGCTGACCTTTGTGTAACCCCCAGTACCAGTTGAGCAGCTAGCGAAGCGAGTGGAGCAACTGGCACTGGGGGGGGGATAAAGACTTCCCTCATTTTAGTCGCTGAAGGCGACCCCCTTGCTTTATTATGACAACAATAAAAAATGCCGCTAGATTCTCATCTCGCGACATCCTCACCATAAAATTTAAATACTAAAACTTATTTACCTTACAATATCAATATGTGTGTGTTAACTATGAAAAAGAAAGCAATCTAGTCTATAAAATGATTGCATACCAATTTTTGGGAATTAGTATCTTTACTATAATTATGAAAAAACTAGTCTGATTGATAAAAGTTTTTTCAAAGGAATAGATTTTTATATATCTTTTAAACGCTATTTTTCACTACAAAGATAATGTTTTTTTCCGAAAAAACCATGACCTAAATTGATAGTACCAAATATATTATATTATTTTAACAAAATTATACACCTGATTACAATTCGTCCGATAAATATGCACTTTTTATAATAAAATTTGTACTTAACTGCTGTAATCTAAAGTTTTAGGATTTTGTATAAAATATTCACCGTTTGCGAATCAAGGTAAATTCAACTGGAAGATATTCGGAGCCGATGTAACTCCTTTCGCCCATCAAAATGCCAAAAACTACCATTTCAGATAGTTATAATCTTAAAATAAGTTAAATGTGTAGTATTTACACCAAAAATGTTTGGTGGTGTAAAATTTACACTATAATTTTGCAGTGTAAAAATTACACAAGTGATATGACAAACTAATTAAACTAACTAACAACACATTATTTTATTATGATTACAAAAGACTTTTTCAAGAAGATGCTAGGCTTCAATGCCAGCGACGCAGGTTCGGCAAGTGCCGGCAGTGAACATGAGGCCAGCAACACCGAGAGTAGTAACAATAGTAACAAATCATCTAATCAAGAAGAAATGAACGCAAGTAACACCCAAGACAAGAAGGCTCGCATCTACAATCTTATTATAGTAGATGAGAGCGGATCGATGAGCAGCCTTGCTCACGCCACAGTGACAGGAGTTAACGAGACCATCAACAGCATTCGTGGGGCGCAACGGGAATTTGGCTCTACTCAGGAGCACTTCCTCACCCTTGTGACCTTCGACTCCAACGGCGGCTTAAGGCCCATCCGCACCTTGATTGACTGCCAGCCCATTGGCGAGGTGGAGGACTTTGCCAATTACAATCCCTATGGAGGCACTCCGCTCTACGACGCTATGGGGTCATCGATTACCGCGCTCCACAACCGCATCAAGGACGACGAGGATGCCTCGGCGGTGGTGACGGTGCTCAGCGATGGCTACGAGAACGCCTCGCATGAATGGGACGCGACAAACCTCAAGGCGCTCATCGAGAAGCTCACTGACGAGGGATGGTCGTTCTCCTACATGGGCAGCGACCACGACGTGAAGCAAGTTGCCGACCTGCTGTCGATAAACTGCTACATCGAGTTCAGCCACGACGTGCAGGGCGCGAGCAACACATGGTCGCGAGAGAGTTCGGCAAAGCACAACTACTACAGGAAGATGGACGAGATGTACCGTGGTGGACGCAGGCAAACTAAAGAGGAGATGCTCAATCTCAAGCGACAGATGGCAAGAGAGTATTATGGCGACCGAGTGACCCCGAGCAGGATCGACCATCTGGCAGAAGGCGAAGTATTCGTCTTTGGCAGCAACCCACAGGGATTCCATAGCGGTGGGGCAGCGGCTCAGGCAATGGCACAATTTGGCGCCGTGTGGGGACAAGGCGAGGGCTTGCAGGGACGCAGCTACGCCATAACATCGTCGTGTCCCCTTGGGCAGATGGAGGAATCAGTGCAGCGGTTCGCCGAGTTTGCCCAGCAGCATCCCGAGCTTCGCTTCCTCGTCACCCAGGTGGGCTGTGGCATCGCCGGGCACAGTGTCACCGACGTCGCCACCATGTTCATCAAATGCATCAACCTCGAGAACGTGGCACTGCCAGCAAGCTTCTGGAAAATCCTCGGCCTGAAAATGCGGTAATCAGTTATCAGTTTTCAGTAGTCAGTAATCAGTTTTCAGTAATCAGTTTTCAGTAATCAGTAATCAGTAATCAGTTAACAGTAGTCAGTTATCAGTGTTCAGTAATCAGTATTTAGTTTTCAGTAAAATAGCTGAGTAGTAGAGCAGTAGAGCAGTACTTTTTCCTCTCCACTCTCCACTCTCCACTCTCCACTCGGTACTCCCCACTCGGTACTCCCCACTCTCCACTCTGTACTCTGTACTCTGTACTCTCCACTCTGTACTCTCCACTATTATTAACCACTAAAATTTATAATTTATGACCTATTCAATCAATGATTTGCTGCTTGGCGCTAGAACTATGGCGAGCAGCGTGTTTGGACGCCAAAGTGAGTACCACCTCAAGTTCAATAACGAGGACGACGGACTGTGGTATGTCGATTTTCCAAACTGGCCCTTTGACCACCACAACCTGCTCATGGTTGCCGGGGCCGACAACCTGTGCGACTTCTTGAGCGACAACGGCAAGACAACCTATGTCGACGTCATCCCCAGC
Organism: uncultured Prevotellaceae bacterium; assembly: GCA_900318065.1. Classification (GTDB taxonomy): domain Bacteria; phylum Bacteroidota; class Bacteroidia; order Bacteroidales; family Muribaculaceae; genus Sodaliphilus. Next base: position 3,340 of record ONIY01000054.1, on the reverse strand, counting down.
AACAAGCGCGAGGACCATCCAGGCTATGCCTGCCTCGTGCAAGGCCAGCACTCGCTCACGGGTGGCTCGTTCTACACGGTGACCCAGTTGCCGGGCTTCGAGCGCGACATCTGGCTTTGCCCAGTCACACTCTTCGTCCTGGGGCACTACCCCAAGTATATCTACATCAAGAAAGGCCAGCCAAGCTAGAATGATATTGCCAGGCGGGTGAAAAAAGGTTGAGTCTGCCTATAGCGGACAAGGCATGCCTTGTCCCTACACAATGAGAATTCTTACCTTTTGCAACTGCTACAAGAACAGGCAAGCGTCGCCGTAGCTCAGGAAGCGGAAGTCGTGGTCGAGGGCGTAGTCATAGATCTTGCGCCAGTTGTCGTTGCCCACAAATGCCGACACAAGCAGCAGCAGCGTGGACTGAGGCTGGTGGAAGTTGGTGATCATGCCCTTGACAATGCGGTAGGTGTAGCCTGGCGCTATCATCAACTGTGTGCTGCCCAGGTAGTTACTGGCATGGTGGCGGTCGAGGTAGGCGACAATGTTTTGCAATGACTGCTGGGGCGTGATGGCGCAAGGGGTGGTGTAAGGCATCCACTGTGTCACGAGCAGCTCATCGCCTGTGGCATCGGGATTGGACTCCAGGATTTGGCCTATGTAGTACAGGCTCTCGAGGGTGCGCACGCTTGTGGTGCCCACGGCAATAACGGGTCGGGTAGTGGTGGCAAGCTCGGCGAGGAGGTCACGAGGCACGCTGATGAACTCGGTGTGCATGTCGTGTCCGCCAATGTTGTCGCTCTTCACGGGCTGGAAAGTGCCGGCACCCACATGCAGAGTGAGCTCACGGCGGGCAATGCCACGACGGTCGCACTCGGCAAGCACCTCGTCGGTAAAGTGCAGACCTGCCGTGGGTGCTGCCACGCTGCCGTCGATGTGGCTGTACACGGTCTGGTAGTCGGTGAGGTCGCTTTCCTCGGTGCCACGGTTCAGGTAAGGAGGAATGGGAATCTCGCCCAGCGCCTCGAGCACCGAGGCAAATGTCACTTCGTTGCCATCCCAGCTGAAGATTATCTCAAATGCGTTGCCACGGCGCTCGCCACGGGTGGCACTGATGGTGATGGGCTCGCCATCGACGGTGATCGACTGCGTGAGCGCACCGCTCTTCCAGCGCTTGCTGTTGCCCACCAAGCACAGCCATGTGCACTGGCTGGTGGTCTGGAAAATGAGCTGGTAATCGTGGGGAGCGACAGGTTCGAGGCAGAAGATCTCGATTTGGCTGCCTGTGGCTTTGCGAAAGCGCAGACGGGCGTTGATCACGCGCGTGTTGTTATAGATGAGCATGGCATTGCTGGGCAGCAGCTGTGGCACTTCCTGGAAAATGTGCTGTTCAATGGTGTCGTCTTTGTACATGAGCACCTTGCACTGCTCGCGTTGCGATAGTGGGTGCTTGGCAATGCGCTCGTCGGGGAGCGGGTAGTTATAGTCGGCGATGCGCAGGTCGCGCACTTCTTCTATCTTGGTCATAGTGATGGGGTTGTGGGTTACTTTTTGTGCCTTTTTACCATGTGGCACGATATTTGCGGCACAAAATTACAACAATTATTTCACAAATTTTGCCTTTTCAGAAAAATGTATTACCTTTGCACCGCTTTTTGAGCCAGTGTGGCATCAAAAAAGGAGGGGGAGACCCCGCGTGAAAGATGGATCGGTAGCTCAGCTGGATAGAGCAACAGCCTTCTAAGCTGTGGGTCCTGGGTTCGAATCCCAGCCGATTCACAATATGTCTTGCCAATCATCTGAGACTCAGATGGTTGGCATTTTGCTTTTTGAGATTGTCTATAAAACATTATGAGAATTATGAAGAAACTTATTCTTGCGCTGCTTGCCGTGATGCCTGTGGTGGTGGCTGCCAGCGAGGCGGTGCCTGTGGCTTTGCCTGTTGAGGACAGCCCCGTGGAGGTGGCACCTGCCCAGGTCGAGAAGAAGGGGCTCAGGGTGAGTGTGTCAACGCTTAACACCAGCGACAGCGCCATCAGGGCTACCCGTCCTCAGGATGGCGAGACGCCTGTGCAGCCGCTCAACATCCACATTGGGCCCAGCAAACTCACGCTCTTTGGCTACGCCCAGGGGCTCTATGACATGACGAAGACTGGTGCCGAGACGTCCAACTCTTTCAGCATCGCGCGAATCATCCTCATGGCCAACGCCGAGCTCACTCGCAAGCTGAGCTTCTTTATCATGCTTGACTTGGCGGCAAAGCAGTCGACGAAATACTTGCAGGAATACTACGCGCAATATGCCTTCCTGCCCGAACTCAAGCTGCGTGTGGGTCAGTTCAAGACGCCCTACACTCTTGAGAACATCATCTCGCCCACGCTGCTGGGCAATGTTAGCATCAACGAGGGCACGCGATACATGGCTGGCATAGCGGGCGACCCGCTCTATGGCAACTATGCCGGTCGTGACCTGGGCGCGATGATCACTGGCGACGCCATCAAGGCAAGTGACGGCCATTACTACCTGAACTACAGTGTGGGAGTGTTTAACGGCGCAGGCCTCAACACTCGCGACAACAACAAGCACAAAGACGTGGCAGCGATGATCAACGTGTTGCCCATTAAGGACGTCACACTATCGGGGTCGTTGGTCATTGGCAAAGGCAATGCCCGCGAAGTGGACCAGTTTGGCGCTGTGGCTCTGGGAGAGGACTACACGCGCAACCGCTGGAGCGTGGGCGCCCAGGCCAACTGGCGGCCGCTCAAGCTGCGCACTGAGTATATGGGCGGCAAGAATGGGCCAGTTAAGAACCGCGCCTTCTATGCCGAGCTGTGGTGCCGATTGTTCCGTGGGCTTGACCTGGTGCTCGACTACGACTACCTCGACAAGAACACCTCGCTGAGCAAGGATGCCCGCGAGGCAATACCGGTATGGACCCGCACCAGCAACTACCTGGTGGGACTGCAGTACTGGTTCTACAAGAAATGCCGCTTGAGCACCCAGTATGTGTTCAGCGACCGCAACACTGGCCCCGACACCAAGGCATGGATCACACAACTGCAGATAGCATTTTAATTAGGTGGAACGTGGAACGTGGAACGAGGATCGAGGATCGAGGAACGTGGAGCCTATCCACTCCTATCCACTCCTATCCATTCCTATCCATTCCTAACCCTTCAAAATAATGAACGCTACAATATTTATAGTAATCCCCATTCTCACGCTCTTGATGTTTGAGCTGGGATTGAACCTGCGACTTAACGACTTCAAGCTCTTTCGTGACCGCCCATTGCCTGTGCTGGCGGGCTTGATAGGGCAAATCATCATCCTTCCCGCTCTCGCGTGTCTCATA
>ONIY01000053.1 GCA_900318065.1 uncultured Prevotellaceae bacterium | reverse complement strand
CCGCTCTTTCAGCATCAATGGGCTGCGCCTCACCAATGTCAAAACAAGTTTTGCCGCTGGCTTCGGCTTGCACCATTGGTCTATCTTAGAGGGGGAGTTGACTAGAAAACCCGGACTTTTTGCAACAGCCTCCAGGGGTGGTATGACAAATGTAGGAGTTCTTTATTATATTCTACGTTTAGTAACAGCCTCAATTTGAGGGCAAAACACTGTTTATAATGTGTAAAAAATCTTAATTTCTTGTGGGATAAAGATTTTTTGCCTACCTTTGCACCCCGATTTCAAGCGTGAGTCAAGTTGTCGCCGCCACGCTGCGGTACAGCAATGATGATGAATCCTCTCTCGCACACTATGAGGTTTCCGTGATGGTACACTGCCAGATAACTCGCTGCGCTTGAAGAAAAACTTTAACGTATGAAGAAATTTGTTTTTTTGTTAGTGACTATAGTTGCAGTGCTGATTTTCACCTCGTCGCGCACCACTATTTCCAGTGATAGCCGAGTGGGAACCAGTGCTGCTAATTTTACTATTGGCAACGACAGTGTGGTTGTCACCCTCGACCAGTTCAAGGGAAAGTGGGTGATTGTGAACGTGTGGTCGTCGGCCGACGCCATGGCACGCATCGAGAACATCAGGCTCAGCAAGCTTGCCGCACGCCACGACGGCGTGGAGCAGCTGGCGGTGAACTTCGACCGCAGCAAGGCACTCTTTGACGAGGTGGTGGCTGCCGACAGCATCAGTGCCACCCATCAGTTCTTCTGCCACCATCAGGACCGCACATCGTTCAACAACAGCTGGGGCACCGACGGCACCGCATGCACCTTCCTCATCAACGGCAAGGGCGTGATAGTGGCTGTCAACCCAAGCGAGCAGGAGATACTCGCAGCCATCAAGTGATGGCGTGAGTGTTCCGCCACAGGCAACAAGGGGGCTGGAGTGATAAACTCTGGTCCCCTTTCTTGATGTGTTATAGAACATAAAAATTAACCCTATTACCATGCATAGTCGTTTTTTTTAAACCAATGCCTCAATTTTAACAGTAAAAATTAGAATATTTCAAAAAAAAATTGTTTCTTTGCACCTTAATTAAAATGCATTAATGCCCACTGGAGGTTGATGATGCAAGAAGGCGCCTGGTGAAGGCACCATGCCACCATGCCACAGCCCCATGGGAAGATGCCATGATTAAAGGGTGCAAAACCTTCTATGATCAACTTTCTAATACATTGCTTTACTGCATGATATGGGAAAATTTTTAAACAAATAAACCAATAATTATTAATTTTTTTTCAATGCTTATGAGTCTTAAAAAACTTTTATTGCTAACGGCTGCAATACTGGTATCGCTCGCGGCGACCGCGCAGGTCAAAGTGACTGGTATCGTTGTTGAGGCCGAGACCAATGAACCCGTTATTGGTGCTCATGTATCGGAAAAAGCAAAACCCACCAATGGTACCGCTACCGACTTTGACGGTAAGTTCACCATCACAGTGCCCTCTTACAAGAGCCACATCATTGTGAAGTACATGGGCTTTGCCGATGCCGATGTGCAAGTCACCCAGGGTGAGATGAAGATTGTCATGACAGCCGAGAACACTCAGCTTCAGGAGGTGGTTGTGACAGGTTATCAAAACGTTGACAAGCGCCTCTTTACCGGTGCTACCACGAGCCTCAAGGCCGACAAGGCCAAGCTCGACGGTGTGGCCGATGTGTCGCGTGCCCTCGAGGGACGTGCCGCTGGTGTGAGCGTGCAGAACGTGTCGGGTACCTTTGGTACCGCTCCTAAGATCCGCGTGCGTGGTGCTACCTCTATCTACGGTAGCAGCAAGCCACTATGGGTTGTCGACGGTGTGATCCTCGAGGATAACGTTGAGCTCGATGCCGACGCCCTCTCCAGTGGTGACGCCACAACCCTTATCGCAAGTGCGATTGCTGGTATCAACGCCGACGATATCGAGAGCTTCCAGATCCTTAAGGACGGTTCGGCAACATCAATCTATGGTGCTCGCGCCATGGCTGGTGTGATTGTCGTTACCACCAAGCAGGGTCGCTCAGGACAGGCCAGCATCAACTACACTGGCGAGTTCACCTATCGCTTGAAACCCATGTACCGTGAGTTCAACATCAGTAACTCGCAGGAGCAGATGGGTATCTACAAGGAACTCGAGGCCAAGGGATGGTTGAGCTTTGCCGGTCTTGCCAACTCGTCGAGCTCGGGTGTATATGGTACCATGTACAAGCTCATGAACGAGTATGACCCCAAGACAGGAACCTTTGGTCTGCCTAACACACTTGCTGCCAAGAACGCCTACCTGCGTGAGGCAGAGTTCCGCAACACCGACTGGTTTGACCTGTTGTTCAACAGCAACGTGTCGCAAAACCACGCCATCTCTATCTCGGGTGGTACCGACCGCGCAAGGTTCTACACCTCGGCATCGGTAATGTATGACCCAGGATGGACCAAGCAAAGTGAGGTACAGCGCTACACCTTCAACGCCAACGCCAGCTACGACCTGTCGAAGAGCTTGACCATCAAGTTGCTCACCAGCGACAGCTACCGCAAGCAGCGCGCTCCTGGTACACTGAGCCAGGACGTTGACGTGGTGAACGGTGTTTACAGCCGCAGCTTCGATATCAACCCCTACAGCTACGCCTTGAACACCTCTCGCGTTGCCGACCCCAATGCTACCTACACTCGTAACTATGCCGCTTTCAATATCTTCCACGAGCTTGACCAGAACTACATCGACCTGGGTGTTACCGACCTCAAGTTCCAAGGCGAGATCAACTGGAAGCCTGTTAAGGGGCTCGAACTTAGAGGTATCGCTTCTTATCGTTACAGTTCTTCTACTCAGAACCACTATGTGAAAGACGACTCTAACCAGGCCAACGCTTACCGCGCTGGTATCGACCCCGAGAACGCGACAATTCGCGCAAGCAATACCTACCTTTATACCGACCCCGACGAGGAGAGTGCTCTTCCTGTTACTGTTCTTCCCAAGGGTGGTATCCTGTTCCACGACGTGAACTCAATGTCGCAGTTTGACCTGCGCACCACCGCTCAGTATAACAACACCTTCAACGACGTTCACATCATGAGCGTGTTTGGTGGTTTCGAGATGAGCAAGATTGACCGTCACGCCGAGAGCTTCGAGGGCTGGGGTATCGTTTATGAGAACGGTAACATTCCATTCCTCGACAAGAATCTCTTCAAGCAGCAAGTTGAGGAGAACCACAACTACTACAGCGAGGGTTGGGGTTATCGCCGCAACATGGCCTACTTTGGTACCGCAAGCTACTCTTACGACGCACGTTACATGATTAACGGTACTATCCGTTATGAGGGTTCTAACCGCCTGGGTAAGGCCAAGAAGAGCCGCTGGCTCCCCACTTGGAACGTATCGGCTGCTTGGAACGCCAGCGACGAGCGCTTCTTCACCAACGCAAGCTGGTATCAGAAGCAAATCTGGACCTATGCTAAGCTTCGCTTGTCTTACTCACTGACTGCCGATGCCGGTCCCACAAGCGTTTCTAACGCACTGCCACAGATTTACCCCGACAAGCCATGGCGCTTGCTCCCCGAGGACGCCGAGATGGACCTCTACCTGGCCAACATCGCCAACGAGGAGCTCACCTACGAGAAGAAGCACGAGTTTGACGTGGGTGTTGACCTCGGTTTCTATCGCAACCGCATCAACCTGGTATTCGACTGGTACAAGCGTAACAACTACGACCTGATTGGTCGCGTCTACACCGAGGGTGTGGGTGGTGTCACCAGCAAGATGGCCAACGTTGCCGAGATGAAGTCGCACGGTGTTGAGTTCACTCTCTCTACCCGCAACTTCGAGGCTGCTAAGCCTGGCGACTTCGAGTGGTCGACCGACTTCACCTTCGCCTACGCAAAGAACAAGATTACAAACCTCGTTTCTCGTAGCCGTATCATCGACCTCGTGCCTGGTACCGGTTTCGCTTTGCAAGGCTATCCCGTGCGCGCCATCTTCTCTATCCCATTTGCCGGTCTGAATGATGAGGGTCTTCCCACATTCTACGACGAGAATGGCGACGTAACTGTCGATGGTATCTACTTCCAGCAGTTTGAGAACCTTGACTTCCTTAAGTATGAAGGTCCAGTAGATCCTCTCTACACTGGTGGTCTGGGTAACAACTTCAGCTGGAAGGGCTTCCACCTGAACGTGTTCTTGACTTACTCGTTTGGCAACAAGCTGCGTTTGCCCGCCGACTTCTCTTATGCTTATGGCGATATGACTGCCAACAGCCGCGAGATGAAGAACCGCTGGGTTGTGCCTGGTGACGAGAAGATTACCGATATCCCAACTATCGCTTCTACACGCCAGTACATGAACTGGGGTGGTAACGCACTTAGTGTTGCCTATAGCTCCTACAACTACAGTACCGTGCGCATCGCCAAGGGTGACTTCATTCGCCTGAAAGAGGTTTCTCTTACCTACGACCTTCCACAAAAGGCCCTCAAGGCCCTGCGCCTGAACACTGCATCGGTTAAGCTCAGCACTACCAACCTGTGCTTGATTTATGCCGACAAGAAGCTCAACGGACAAGACCCAGAGTTCTTTAACGCTGGTGGTGTGGCTGCACCAACTCCCAAGCAGTTCACTCTCACAGTGCGCTTAGGTCTCTAATATAGTTATATATAAATAGGTGAAAGTTAAATTTAAACTAAACTATAGATTATGAAATTAAGATATTTAATAATGGCTGGTGTGGCACTATTGGGACTGTCGTCTTGTAGCGACTTCCTTGACAAGCCTAGCGACACACGCGTTACCCTCACTAATGCTGAGCAGTTGCGCATGTTGATGACTAGTGCCTATCCAAGTCACAACTATGCTTTGATTTGCGAGTTGTCGACCGACAATTTCATCGACAACAACTCGCCAAGTATTGACGGTGTGCGCTACAACCTGCAGCCCGACAACCGTAACGATGACGAGACCTTTGCATGGGAAGACATTCGCAGCGTCAACGACAGCGATTCGCCTTCGGGACTCTGGGAAGCCTACTATAGCTCTATCGCCACTTGTAACCAAGTGCTCGAGAAAGTCGAGGAGTTTGAGGCTGCTGGCGACAACAGCGACAAGTTGCAGGCTGTCAAGGGCGAGGCGCTCGTTACACGTGCCTACAGTCACTTCATGCTTGCCAGCCTCTTCTGCATGCCCTATCGTGGACCAGAATTGAGCGCTGCTCTGCCTGGTATTCCTTACATCACTAAGCCCGAGACAACCGTTAAACCTCACTACGAGCGTGGCACTCTTGCCGAGACCTACGACAAGATTCAGGCCGACCTCGAGGCTGGCTTGCCACTGATTAACGACGCATTCTATGAGCAGCCCAAGTACCACTTCAACCGTCAGGCTGCCTACACCTTTGCTTCGCGCTTCTATCTCTACAAGCGCGACTATGAGAAGGTGCTTGAGTGCTGCAACATCGTCTTTGGTGGTCCCGACGTTGATCCACTGCCCTACATGACCGACATCTGGGCACAGACCAACCTTAACTACGTCGACGAGTATAACCGCTACTATGTTAACTCGGCTCATGCACGCAACTTCCTGTTGCTTCCTACTTATTCGAGATATATGCGTCACATTAATCCAAACAAGCGTTATGGTATCAACCGTAATGGTTTGCGTGGTTCAGTACGCGGTCCTGGCCCAACTTGGGAGCGTTGCCGTTATCAGAACTCTCAGCTTGGATGGACTTGGGCTATGCACCCCTGCTTCTTGGCTATGTGGGTTAACGGTAGCCAGGAGTATGGTGTATGGTGGGCAGCCACTGCAGGTGAGCAGTTTGAGTACACCGACAAGATTGCAGGTATTGGCTATGCACACCAAGTGATTACCGAGTTTACTGGTGAGGAGGCTCTGCTCAACCGTGCCGAGGCTAAGTTGTTCCTTGGCGACATCGACGGCTGTTTAGCCGACCTCGGTGTTTGGGACGATGCACACCGCCACAATCCTAATGTTGACGCCGACGGACGTATGGACCCCTGGAGCAAGGAAATCGTGTGGAACTTCTACACCAAGGCCGAGAGCAAGTACTTGCGCAACACTCGCCCAGAGCGTCGTGAGCTTTTAGGCAATAAGTACAACGACTCTATCTACTTTGAGATTGCCAAGCCATTGCACATCGACGAAGTGTGCCCATCACCCAGATATCATCTCACTGCCGACATCAATCCTTACATGCAGTGCATCCAGCACTTCCGCCGCTTCGAGTTCTTCCTGCGTGGATTGCGTTGGTTCGACATCAAGCGTCTGGGCATTAGCTACAGCCACGTGATTGGCAAGGATTCTCGTGTTGAGACTCTCCAAGTGCTTGACCGTCGTCTTGCATTCCAGATTCCTAACGAAATCATTGCTGCTGGTATCGATCCTAACAAGCGTGAAGGCCAGGTGACTGAGACCGCTAACCCCAAGATCCGTAAGGATTTAGCTGTTCCGTATAATGAATAATACAACTTTACCGCTATGAAGAAATATTTTAAATATATCAGTGCGTTTGCACTAGTGGCTATTGCAGCAATGTCGCTCACTTCGTGTGGTGAGAAGAGTCTTGGTGAGACTATCTTCCCCGACGTGACCGATGAGCTCGACCCCAATAGCTACACTTATAAGTTCGACAAGTGGCTTCAGCAGAATTATCTTAACGAGTACAACCTGGACTTCCAGTACAAGCTCCAAGATAATGAGACCAACATGAACTACAACCTTGAGCCTGCTACGCTCACCAACTCTATCGACCTGGCTGTGCTTGCCAAGTACATGTGGTTTGACGTTTATGAGGAAGTATCGGGTAGCAAGGAGTTTGTTAAGATGTATGGTCCACGCATTCTCATGCTCGTGGGCTCTCCAGCTATCAACCCTCAGACGGGTACCATTATCGTGGGTCTCGCCGAGGGTGGCATCAAGGTGACACTGCTGCATGTCAACAGCATGAATCCTCTCAACATCTATGGACTCAACAGTGACTATTTCCACACTATGCACCATGAGTTTACCCACATCTTGCACCAGACCAAGTCGATTCCTCGTGAGTTCCAGCTCATCTCGCTGGGTCGTTACGATGCTCTCAACTGGCAGGACCGCAACGCTGGCGTGGTTCACTCGCTGGGTTTTGTGACTCCTTATGGCTCTAGTGAGATTCGTGAGGACTTTGCCGAGATTTGTGCCAACTATATCACGCTCACCGACGAGCAGTGGGCTCGCGTTTGGCTTGAGGCTGGACGTGGCTATGCCACCGATGGCGACGAGGACAGTGAGGAAATGAGCAATCTCACCTATTACTGCTTCTACTATTTCGAGAACAACGATGCCAGCACCGACGAGAACAAGAAATATCTCGGCGAGAACAATGTTGTTGAGAACGAGGATGGCACTTATATCTACAAAAACATGTACCAGCGTGGTGTAGCACCCATCACTCAAGGCGAGGATGGTCAGTACTACGACGCTAAGGGCGTGCGCTGCGATGACAGTGGCTTCGTGCTCGACGCCAATGGTAACCGTGTTCCCATCCAGGTGTTCCCAGTGGAAGACAAAGACGGTGTGGATGGAGTAGCTGTTCTGGTTCGACCTACGATGCTGCCAAGCTCGACGAGCTCCGTCAGCAGGTTTATGGCATTCAGTAATGTTTAATACTTTAATACACATTAGATATTATGAAGAAATTATTTAATATTTCGGCTTTAATCCTGATGCTCTCGCTCGTCGCTTGTGCGCCAAGTGAGGTTGATGACATCTTTGGCGAAAGCCCTGCTGAGCGTCTCGATAATGCTGTCAAGAACTATACCGAGCTTCTCAAGGCAGATGGCGGCCGCTGGCTCATGGAGTATTTTGCCAACGGTGACGAAGAAGGCTACAACTTCATTATGACATTCCATAATGACGGTTCGGTCGACATTTCTACTCAAAACGCCTATGTCAACGATGGAGCTTTCTACAGCGACAGGTCATTGTGGGAAGTGGTTTCGGACTACGGTCCAGTTCTCTCGTTTAATACCTACAACAGAGCATTCCACGTGTTCTCAAGCCCACAAAGCGACGGCTCGGGACACGAGGGTGACTATGAGTTCATGATTCTGGGTGCCGACGAGAACACAATGCACTTGCGTGGCAAGAAGTCGCGCGACAAAGGCGTGGTAATCGACATGGTTATGCGCCGCCTCAGCAGCACCGACTATCCCACCGATGAGGACTATTTCAATGAACTCACCACAGTGCGTAAGAACGCTTTCAGCGACCGCATCAACAACTACGTGCTCACTACTGGCAGTGGCAAGCGCTACATCTGCAACGACGTGACCACCATGCTCTGGAGCTTCTATCCCGAGGGTGGCTCATTGCTCGACAATGGCGAGTACATGAACGCCATCATCACCAATAAGGGCATCCGCTTCATGGAGCCACTTAACTTCCTCACCGAGTATAACGAGGAAGACATTGCGGCTCAAGACTTCGAGTTCCAGGAAGACGGCTCACTGCTGTGTACCGAGGATGGTGTTACCAAGATTACTGGTCCCGCTCTCGCCGACCTGTTCCACCAGACACAACTGGGCTGGATGTTCGGCACCGCCGAGGGTGAGATGGGTGGTCAGTTCCTGAGCATTTACAACGCTATCGTTACCGAGGCTAAGGCCAAGTATAAGACTACCTTCAACTGGCTGCAGCTGGGTTACGATCCTGCCAAGGCTCTCTATCGTCTCTACTTCAAGAACGGTAAGTACAACGGCAGCATCTACATGACTCATGAGATCGTTGATGGCAACACCCTCAAGTTCTCGTTCGACCCAAGTGCCGAGAATGCTTTCGACAACAATGGTAAGTCGCACTACAACAACCTCGAGAGTATGCGTGCTATGGTAGCACTGCTGTGCTCTACTGAGTTCACTCTCACTGCCAGCCACGCCATGGTTGCTAACCCCATGACAATGACCAGCAAGAGCAACTCGGGCGACTTTGTAGTTCTCAAGTTCTAATCCTCCCAGTGAGATAGAAATATTCTAGTGGCGGGCGCTGTTTCCCATAGCGCCCGCCACTTGTTTTATTGATGGGCGAGCGAGCATTCGAGCTTGTGAACTTTCGAACTTTCGAGTTTTCGAGCAATCGAGCGGTCGAGCGGTCGATTTTTTGTATCTAAATTATTATGATAATTGTATTTTTCTTGGTAACTTTGCCGAAAGAAAAAAAAGAACACAATTATAACCCCAAGTTTCTTTAGTAATTGTGAGATGTGAATCAGGTAAAAATGCAATTAAGCGAGTGAAAGCCGAGCTTGCTCGATGCCTTACTAACTTGAGCATTTTATCTAAATATCAGGCGACAAACTCCCCCTCTAAGATAGAGGGGGCGGGGGGGAGTATGATGTTCTTGGCACATATTTCCTCATCTTTGAATCGTCGCTTGTATTCATACTCCCCCTAACCCCCTCTATCTTAGAGGGGGAACTCACTTTCAAAACTTGAATTATAAACCTATAAAACAATTTTTTTCAGTAAAAAGACTATGGATTTTATTTCTAAAAGATTGCAAGCATTGTCGCCATCGGCCACACTGGCGATGTCGCAAAAGAGTGCCGAGCTCAAGGCTCAAGGTGTTGACGTGATAAACTTGAGCGTGGGTGAGCCCGACTTCAACACCCCCGACCACATCAAGCAAGCCGCCAAGCAAGCTGTTGACGACAACTTCTCGTTCTACTCTCCAGTGCCTGGCTACCTGTCGCTGCGACAGGCCATCAGCGACAAGCTCAAAAACGAGAACAACCTTGACTTCGCTCCCGAGCAGATTGTTGTGGGCAACGGTGCCAAGCAGGCGCTCTGCAACACTGTGCTGTGCCTCGTCAACCCCGGCGACGAGGTGATTATCCCCACCCCAGCATGGGTGAGCTATGTGCAGATGGTGAACCTGTGCGGCGGCAAGAGCGTGCTGGTGCCTGCCACCATCGACACCGATTTCAAGATCACTCCCGAGCAACTCGAGAACGCTATCACCGAGAAGTCGAAACTAATCATACTGTGCTCTCCATCCAACCCCTCGGGCAGCATCTACAGCCGCGACGAGCTCGCCGCTCTGGCAGCAGTGCTGGCACGTCACCCACAGGTGATGATTATTGCCGACGAGATATATGAGCACATCAACTACGTGGGCCATCACGAGTCGCTGGCGCAGTTCCCCGAAATCAAAGACCGAGTAGCAGTAATCAATGGTGTGTCGAAGGCCTATGCCATGACTGGATGGCGCATTGGCTATGTGGCTGCCCCTTTGTGGCTCGCCAAGACCGTTAACAAGCTCCAGGGACAGTACACCAGCGGTGCCTCGTCAATAGCCCAGAAGGCTGCCGAGGCTGCCTATCGTGGCTCGCAGCAGTGTGTTGAGGACATGCGCGTGGCATTCCAGCGCCGCCGCGACCTCATCACTGGTCTGCTCCAGGAGATTCCCGGCATCGAGCTCAAGGTGCCTCACGGAGCTTTCTATGTCTTCCCCAAGGTTGACGCGTTCTTTGGCAAGCGCTGTGGCGACACCGTGATCAACGATGCTGGCGACCTCGCCATATATCTGCTCGAGAAGGCACATGTGGCAAGCGTGGCTGGCGACGCCTTCTGCTGCCCTGGCTACCTGCGCATGAGCTACGCCACCAGCGATGAGAACCTCATCGAGGCAGTGGCACGCATCAAGAAAGCCCTCGCCGAACTTCAGTAAAAGACATTTAGCAACTATAAATGGGTCCTGCCAGCAAACGCGTGCATTGGGCAGGGCCCATTTAAAAAACATTTGATATCCATAATCTAAAGCGATGAAAAATCTCACTTACATCTTCCTGGCTGGTTTATTGTTCATGCTTGGCTGCAGGCCGGCGAGCGATAGCGTCGACAATCCCAAGGCGGCGGTGTACTACTGGCGCACGTCTTTAACCCTCGACAGCGTGGAGCGACAGTTCTTGAGCGACCACAACGTGGGGAAGATGTATGTGCGCTATTTCGACATCACCCTCGACGAGAACCAGCAGCTGCGGCCCAATGCCACCATCACCTTTCATGACAGCATCCCCAGTGGCATTGAGGTGATCCCCACCGTGTTCATCGTCAACAACTGCCTTGAGCATGGCATCGACACCATTGCTCCGCTGCTCGTCAAGCGCGTGCTGCAGATGAACGAGACCCACGACATTGCAGGAGTGAAAGAACTGCAAATCGACTGCGACTGGACTGCTAAGACACAAAGCGCCTACTTCAACTTCCTGCAACTGGTGAAGCAGCTGCTTGAGGAGAAAGGGATGACGCTGAGCGTCACCATCAGGCTTCACCAGCTTGCCATGGAAGCACCGCCTGCCCACTATGGCGTGCTCATGATGTACAACACCGGCGACCTCAAGGACAGCAAGCAGCGCAACCCCATCCTCGACCAGCGCGATGTGGAACCCTACCTGAAATATCTGTCCGGCTACAAGCTCACGCTGTGTGCTGCCTACCCCAACTTCAGCTGGCAGCTGCTCTACACTGGCGACAAATTCCGCGACATCCTCTACAGTGAGGACCTCAACGACACCACGCTCTACCGCAAGGTGGGCGACGACCGCTATCTCGTGGTGAGCAGCATCGACCTGCCCAACTACCTGAGCAGTAACAGCAGTTTCACCTATTTAAATGCCGGAGATACCGTTCTCGTGGTTAAACCCGAGGCGAGTTCGTTAGTCAAAATACATGATGCCCTCTCGAGCGAGCGACCTGGCATCAACGACCAAGTAATCATTTACAGTTTAAATAACAGCAGTATCAACAATTACACCACCAGCGATTATGAAAAAATTTATCGCCCTTAGTTTCATTGCTTGCATCGCCATGCAGGCATGGGCATGTGGTGGATGGGTGAGGCCCAACTACTACATGTTTAGCGTGTTCAACCGCGACATGATGGAGAACAACTATCAGAAAGAAGCCAACAATTTCTGGAAGACCTACATTGGTGACGATTTTGGCTACTACATGCTGGAAGACTTTGGCAATGTAGAACCAGCCGAGTTTGACAAGAGCGACCACCCGTTCATCACCGCCGCCAAGAAGAAACGCGACACCGAGATGCTCACCTACCTGCGCCTCTTGAACCGCTATCTCAACGACAACGGCGCTGGCTACAACCAGTGGGACTACCCTAGCAAGGAAGAACTTGCCAAAAGCAAGACAGTTATTCAAGACGTGAAGCAAAAAGCCCTTGCCTACAAGGGAAAGAAGCTAAAAGACCAGTATGCCCTACTGGTGATGCGTTGCAACATGACAGCACAAGAGCATCAGGCCAACGTTGACTTCTGGAACACTACCGCCAGCCGACTAAAGGACACTCCCTACAAGCAGTGGATGAAAAACATCTATGCAGGCGCGCTCTACAACACTGGTGAGAAAGACAAAGCCGCTCAAATCTTTGCCGAGATGGGCGACATGACTAGTATCAAATACTGCGTGCGCAAGAAACGCAACCTCAAGGGCATCAAGGAAGAATATGCCAGCAACCCCAATTCTCCCACACTCGTTTTCCTTGTTCAGGACTTCGTGAACAACACTCAGGAGACCCTTGACAACGACAGCGACCCTAACATCATGCAATATGTCGAGGCTACCGGCATCTACCAGAACGATATCGACGGCTTCATCGACTTTGCTGGGCAGGTGCTCAAAGAGGGCAAGACCAAGTCGCCAGCAATGTGGGAGGCAGCGCGAGGATTTGTCAACTACATGAACAACAATCAGGGCGATGCCATCAAGCAGCTTACCAATGCTCAGAACCTGGCTGGCACACAGCGCATGAAGGACAATGCGCGAGCATGCCTGCTGCTGGCAAGCATCAAGAGCTCCAAGCCCGACGACAACTTCTTCAACTACGTCACCGGCGAGCTCCAGTGGCTCGACAAGGTGGGTGGCATTACCCCCACCAACAAGTATGGCACCGACCCACACTACGGCGACGTGTATGATCGCGTGACCTACGACGCTCTTGTGCCAAAGCTCTACACTTGGGGCATGCCCAATGCCGCCACAGCAGTGCTGGCAATGGCCGATGCCCACAGCAATGGCTCGGACTATGCCGCCGTGATCGACCGTGTGTCGTCGAGGGAATATGAGGAGTTCCACGACTACCTCACCAGTGGCGACAAGTCGTCGCTTGAGAAGATGGCTATCGCCAGCGTGAACCTGCCACAGGTGGCTTACGACGACAGGATGGGCACCAAGCTGCTGCGTGAGGGCGAGTTCCAGGCTGCTATCCCTTATCTGGAGAAAGTGCCTCTGAGCCACATCTCGGAGCAGGGCATTTCCTACTACATGGCTCGCAAGGACTACAACCAGGAAATTTGGCTCAAGCGTCAGTTCCTCAGCCCTTGGAAAGAGCATGAAACAGAGGCAAAACTCACCGAGAACGCTAAACTCACCTACTGCCGCGACATGGTGGCCCTCGACAAGCAAATTGCCAGCGCCACCGGTGAGACACGCAATCAGCTGCTATTAAAGAAGGCCAACCTGCTCTATCAAGCCAGCTTCAAGGGCGACTGCTGGTATCTCACCCACTACGCTCAAAGCGCGAACGACGAGCAGCAGAGCAACGAATACGACTTTGTGAACTCGGCAAGGTCGCTCCTGCGCGAGGTTGAGCTTAACACCAGCGACATGGACATCAAGCTCAAGAGCATCTTTGCACAGACGTTTGTCATTGGCGAGAACTCAGAGTATTGCGTGCAGAAGGAGTTCAACTACGACACTCGCACCTATGAGAACACACTCTTCTTCGACACTCCTCACTACCGTGCCATGATGCGCTTCGACAAGTTCTACCAGCAGAGCAACCTGCAGGTGCCCTATGTGAGCAAGTGCGACATCTACAAGCGATTCCTCGCTCTGACCAAGTAATTTGCTTGACCAAACAGGAAAGTGTGTGAATGGCAACGTTACAAGGCATTCACACACTCTCCTTATTCATACTCAATCCTCCATACCCAATCCTCCATACCCAATCATCCATACTAGCATGAAACGTTTTTACATCTCTCTAATCTCTGTCATCACTGTAGTTAGCGCTTGGGCTTGCTTTGGTCCTCCACCCACCGACAACTACTATATGTTTAGCGTAATAGACCGCAAGTATTTCGACGAATCACAACAATCTAGCGGTACTGACTTCTGGAATAAGTACATAGGTGATGAATCAGGTGCTTATGAATCTACTTCTCTTGCCAATGTCGACCTTAAAGAATTCAACAAGAGCAAAAACAAGATTATCAGGACAGCAATTAAGCGAAAGGACAAAGAGACCATTAACTACTTGAAACTGATCATTGAATACAGTCAGAACAATGGCAGTAACGACAGATGGGAATATCCCACCAAGCAACAACTGGCACAAAGAAAAGTCACTCTCAACAGAATCAAAAAGGCTGCTATGGCCTACAAAGGCACGCGTTACAAGAACAGGTATGCCTATCTTGTTATGCGATGCAACATGACACAAAAAACTCATAAGGACAATGTATACTATTGGGAGAAAGTTGCCAGCAAACTCAAAGACAATCTCTTCAAAGTTGAGATGAAAAACATGTATGCTGGTGCATTGTACAATATTGGGCAAAAAGAAAAGGCATGCGAGATATTTGTTGAGATGGGCGACATGACAAGCATCAAGTATTGTGTGCGCAAACAGCGCAATCTTGAGGGAATCAAAAAAGAGTATGCTAATAATCCCAACTTGCCAACGCTTAATTTCCTGGTGCAAGATTTTGTGAACAATACTCAAGAGTCAATAGACTGTAACTACGATAGTGAGTTTAATGAAGACTACGATACCAAAACTATTCTCAAGCAAGAGTCAATGAACTTTATTGAGTTTGCTGGTAAAGTACTGAAAGAAGGAAAAACCAAATCTCCATCCATGTGGGAAGCGGCTAGAGGTTTCATCAATTATCTTTATGGCAATCAAGAAGATGCCATAGAACAACTCACCCATGCACAGACTCTTGCAGGAACACAACGAATGAAGGACAATGCTCGTGCGTGCCTAGCCCTGGTCAAGACACATGAAGCACAACCCACCAATGAATTCTTTGACTACCTTCTTGAAGAATTCAAATGGCTGAAAAAGAAAAGTGGCTTAAATTACAAACCTGAGGAATTTGGGTTCGGTTATTACGATTATAACTACACCGACCCTCACTATCAAGAAGTACTCCACCGAATTGCAATGCAGGAACTTATCCCCCGCTTTAAGGAATGGAACATGCCCGAGGCGGCCCTCGCCACTCATTGCATGGTAGATAGTCTTGACGGCAGCTCCCACTTTGACAAGTGGGCTTGGGGCGGCAGGTCAAAGGACGAACTCGACAGCATTCCTTCTACCGAGTTCTCCAAGTTCTACTCTTATATTAAAAGAAAAGATGTGTCAAGCCTTGAGCGATGGATCAATAGATTCATTTTTGACGAAGCAACTCTCAACGACCTCATGGGCACTAAGTTAATAAGGGAGTATAAATGCCACGAGGCTATCAAATATCTTAAGAAAGTGCCTTTAGATTATTACTCTGCACAAGAAGAAATCAGTCTCTACATGAATCAACGAGACTACAACAAAGAGCGGTGGATGAAACGACAAAACACAAGAGTAAAGACCGATGAATGGCGGGCGAAAGTCAGCAAAAACGAAAAGCTAAAATTCTGCCATGATATCATCAACATTAACAAGCAAATTGATGAAGCAGAAGGCGAAAAGAAGCTGCAACTGATGTACCAAAAAGCATCAATGCTCTTCCAAGCCAGTTTCTACGGCGACTGCTGGTATCTTTCACAATACTACACATCGGTTTATAGCGATAGTGCCCCAGAGTCAACAGCTATTCTTTCAGACAAAGCCGCAAGTCTTCTCCGAAAAGTAAAGAGAACAACAAACGACAATCAGCTCAAACTAAAGTCATTATATGGACTAACATACATCTATGGTAAGACTGATAAGTTTTATTTTAATGAAATATGGGATGACGACGGAAATAAGAAGGAGGAAATCGACACTCAATGCAAGCACTATCATGCATTGACTAGATTGAACAATTTTGTCAATCATAATAACTTGAATCATGTTAGTTTCATCAGCAAATGTGATGTTCTCAAACGTTTTAGAGAGTTATAATACTTAAGTTTCTATTGTAACGATGAGAATAGTTAAAAGCTGTGTGTCAGTTCCCCCTCTAAGATAGAGGGGGATAAAGGGGGAGTATGACAGTGACTCAAATGATATTTGTTTGGCTGAATTTTAAAAAAAATTTCATACTCCCCCCACTCCCCTCTATCTTAGAGGGGGAGTTTATCGCCTGATATTGAGAACTTTTGATGTACATAGTCACTTTAGAAACTTGAGTTATAATAAGTAATTATGAAGATACAATATGCCAGCGATTTGCACCTGGAGTTTCAGGAGAACACCAGGTTCTTGCAGGAGAACCCGCTTGAGGTGAAGGGCGATGTGCTTGTGCTTGCAGGCGACATTCTGCTCTTTGGCGAGCAGCTCATGAGCGAGCACCCCTTTTGGGACTGGTGCAGCGACCACTATACCCACACCCTGGTGGTGCCGGGAAACCATGAGTATTACAACCGCATGGATGTGGTGTCGACGCTCACAAGCTTCACCTACCCCCTGCGGCCCAACGTCACCTACCTGAACAACCGCAGCATCACCCTGGGCGATGTGGAACTGTTTTTCACCACGCTGTGGAGCCGCATTCACGACTCGGCACTCGCGGCAGTGCAAATGGGCATGACCGACTGCCACCGCATTGCCTACGGCAACCACATCATGCTTGCCACCGACTATGCCCGCGCCCACGAGACCTGTCTTGGCTGGCTCAAGAAGGCGCTCAGCGAATCTACGGCGCAGCACAAGGTGGTGGTCACCCATCACTGTCCCATCGTTGCCGAGGATCCTCGATATGGCGACAACGGCCTCTCATCGGCGTTTGTCGTCGACCTTGAGGACTTCATCAGGGAGAGCGGCGTCGACTACTGGATCTTTGGTCACACCCACTGGAACGCCAAGCGTGGCACCCAGGTGGGAAAAACAACCCTCCTCACCAACCAGATGGGCTACCTAACCCATGGTGGCGAGAAGGGATTCTCGCTTAACGAATTTATCGAGATTTAAGTCGACGCTAATATTTACCTTATCAATCTTTCGTGAGGATTTCAATCAGGTCTTTCACGCCCTCGGTGGCGGGCTTGGCAATCACGTGCACATGGCTGGGCACGGCGCTGGGACGTGGGTCGATGTAGTAGACCTCGGCATTGCGGGGGGCGTAGTGCAGCAGCGATGCGGCAGGGTAGACCACCAGCGAGGTGCCTATCACCACAAAGATGTCGGCCTTCTGCGCCAGCGTGCATGCGATTTCGAAGTTGGGCACCGCTTCCTCAAAGAAGACGATGTGCGGACGCACTGGGTCGCCATAGGGGTCGCGCGTGTCTACGCTGGTGACCAGGCCCTTGTCGGTGAGCTGGTCGCAAGGCAAGGTGTAGACCCTGTCCTCACGCTTGAGCGAGCGCACCTTCATCAGTTCGCCATGCAGGTGGAGCACATTGGTCGACCCGGCACGCTCATGCAGGTCGTCAACGTTCTGGGTGATGACGTTAACGTCAAAGTACTTCTCAAGTTCCACGAGTCCACGGTGGGCTGCATTGGGTTGCGCGTCAACGAGTTGAGCGCGGCGCTCGTTGTAAAACTTGTGGATTAGGGCAGGATTGCGCAAGAATCCAGTGTGGCTTGCCACGTCCATTACTGGGTAGTTTTCCCACAATCCATCGGCATCGCGGAAGGTCTTGATGCCACTCTCGGCACTGATGCCAGCACCCGATGATACAACTAATTTTTTCATAATCTATATAGTAATTAAAGGAGTAAAACTTAAAAATCAAAACTCCAGGCGGAAGCCTTTGTGCTTGAGTTCGGCATATTTCTCGGCGTTGAACTCAAAGAGGAACGGCTGGCGTGGCTTCGACTCGCCACGGTCCACCTGCTTGAGCAGTTCCAGGTGCTGCATCTTCTTGTAGAAGTTGCGGCGGTCGAAAGTCACGTCGAGAATCGACTCATATAGTGATTGCAACTCCTTGATGGTAAACTGCTTGGGAAGCAGCTCAAAGCCCACGGGCTCGAAGTGGATCTGCCGCTTGAGCTCATAGCTCGCCATGCGCAGTATCTGGTCGTGATCAAACGCCAGCGCCGGCACCTTGTCGAGGGCATACCACTCGGCGCGGGCGGCATCGTCGCCACCGGTCACTTCCTGCAAGCGCACCAGCGCATAGTAGGCGATGGTGATCACCCGTTCGCGAGGATCGCGGTTGGGGGTGGTGAAGGTGTGGAACTGCTTGATATAGGCAGCGTCGAGGCCAGTCTCTTCCTTGAGTTCGCGCAGCGCGCCTGTCTCGGCGTCCTCGTCCATGCGCAGGAAGCCGCCTGGCAGCGCCCACTTGCCCTTGAAAGGCTCGATGCCACGCTCAATGAGCAGCACCCTGAGCTTGGTGCCGTCGAAGCCAAAGATCACACAGTCGGTAGTCACGCTGGGATGAGGATATTTGTAACAGTACTTCAGTTCTTCCATTTTTATATAATGTATAATTTAAGTTTCTATTGTAACGATGAGAATAGTTAAACAGCTGTGGGTCAATTCCCCCTCTAAGATAGAGGGGGATAAAGGGGGAGTATGACAGTGACTCAAATGATATTTGTTTGGCTGATTTTCAAAATATATTTTCATACTCCCCCCAACCCGCTCTTTCAGCATCAATGGGCTGCGCCTCACCAATGTCAAAACAAGTTTTGCCGCTGGCTTCGGCTTGCACCATTGGTCTATCTTAGAGGGGGAGCTTATCGCCTGATATGGAGAGGTTCTATTATACATAATCACTTTAGAAACTTAAGTGTATAATATAATGTGTATTTATGTAAATTTTACGCAAAGATAATACCCTTTTCGCTATTATCCAAATTTTTCCTCATTTTTTTGATGAAAACCCGCAAAACCTTGGCAGAACCTCACCGTGTCATGTCGCCTATGCCTGGTGCGGTGATGGGGTGGCCGCTGTCGTTGTGGCGTGGCACGTAGCGCGTGAGGTTGCCGCTGTTGTCGATGATGGTGATTTCCACATCGGGCTCGCCGTTCTCGTTGCATCGCACCACGAGTGGGCGGCTGTCGTTGTTGTAGAGTCGCTCGCCAGTCTTGGTGTTCTTAACGGTGATCTTGGCATCGTCGCGCGAGGCGAGGATCAGGTACACCTCCTTGCCGCCAGTTTGCGCCTCCCAGGTATTAACGTCCTTAAACTCAGGATATTTCTTGTAGGGGTCTTCGTCTCTCATCGTGGAGAAGGTGTTCCACTCGCCCACGTAGGCGACCTGAGCCACAGCGTTTGGGTCGGCCTTCTTGGGAGCAGCCTCAACGGGTGGCGCGCCAGCAATGAGCGTCTCGCCCAGCTCGAAGCCCAGGCTCGAATAGATAGCCTCGGGGTCGATGTCGTCGCGCTCCTGGGTGCTGAACTCATAGAGCATCGTCGCGCTCTTGCCGCCGTGCAGGATGGTGCGCTGGTAGAAGCGCTTGCTGCCCTTCTCGCCCTCGATGGTGAACGAGTCGTCCTCGAGGTCGGTGTCGCTCACCTGCGCTCCGTCGCTGTTGTAGCGCTTGAGCGCCTGCGACATCAGCTCCTCGATGGCAACGTTGCAGCTCTCGCCCCACGCCTTGAGTGTTGCCACTCCGTCGCGGCTGTGGCAGCTGAAGCCCTTGTCGCCCTGCTGCTCGAGGTCGACAAACGAGTTGGGGTACTGCACCGAGTAGTCCATCGATGCGCTGTGGAAATAGGTGAGTCCCTCGCGCAACGGGTTGTTCTGGTTCATAATGTCCTCTTTCTCTTCGCTCGTGTAGCCCGAGTGTGAGCGTGGCATGCGACCACCGCCCACGCCACCGCCCTGCTGGCAGCCAGTAAGAATCATCGCCACAGCAAGGGCAAGAATTAAAGCAATGTGTCTCATAATTAGTTATCAGTTATCAGTAGTCAGTTATCAGTAGTCAGTTTATACTAGAGTAGTAGAGTAGTTGTCAGTTCCCGATTCCCGATCTTCTATCCCCGATCCCCCATCCACACTGAATGCAAAATTACAAAATCTTGGATGATTTGTCAAGTGATAACGCAATTTATTGTTTTTTAATTATAATGTATGGGCAAAATATGTTATCTTTGTGGCATTGAAACCTATACACATTAACTAAAACGCAATTATAACAAAAACACAATTATGAACGAGATTGAAAAACTTCAACCCACATGCATTTGGCGCAACTTCTATGCGCTGACACAAGTTCCACGTCCATCGGGACATGTAGAGAAAATTCAACAATACCTGCTCGACTTCGCTAAGAAGGTGGGCGTTGAGGCATTCCAAGACCCTGCCGGCAACATCGTGATGCGCAAGCCTGCCACTCCTGGCATGGAGAACCGCAAGGGCGTGATCCTGCAGGCCCACATGGATATGGTGCCGCAGAAGTCGCCCGAGAGCACCCACAACTTCGAGACCGACCCCATCGAGCCTTGGATCGACGGCGACTGGGTAAAGGCCCGTGGCACCACCCTGGGAGCCGACAACGGCATGGGCGTGGCCGCCATCATGGCCGTGATGGAGGCAAAGGATATGAAGCATGGCCCCATCGACGCACTTATCACCGCCGATGAGGAGACGGGCATGTTTGGTGCCAACGACCTGCCCGAGAACGAGTTGCAGGGCGACATCCTGATGAACCTCGACTCCGAGACCTGGGGCAAGTTCGTTATAGGCAGTGCCGGTGGCATCGACGTCACCGCCACCCTCGAATACAAGGAGGTGGAGACCGACGCCGACGACGTGGCCGTGAAGGTGACGCTGAAAGGTCTGCGTGGCGGCCACTCCGGCCTGGAGATTCATGAAGGCCGTGCCAACGGCAACAAACTAATGGTGCGCTTCGTGCGTGAGGCCATCGAGGAGTGCGAGGCCCGTCTGGCCTCGTGGCAGGGCGGCAACATGCGCAACGCCATCCCGTTCAAGGCCGAGGTGGTGCTCACCCTCCCGAAGGAGAATGTGGAGGCGCTCGAGGAGTTGGTGGCCGACTGGCGCGACGACTTCGCCGACGAGTACAAGCAGATTGAGAGTGGCATCGAGTTCTTCTGCGAGAGCGTGGAAACACCTGCCACCGAGGTGCCTGTGGAGATACAAGACAACCTCATCAACGCCATCTATGCCTGCCACGACGGCGTGGTGCGCATGATTCCGTCGTATCCCAACGTGGTGGAGACCTCGTCGAACCTCGCCATCATCAATATCGAGGGAGGCAAGGCCGCCATCAAGATCCTGGCCCGCTCGTCGCGCGAAGACATGAAAGACTATATCGTGAAGACGCTGGAGAGTTGCTTCAACATGGCTGGCATGCGCGTGGAGACTGCTGGCAGTTATGGTGGATGGGATCCCAACCCCGACAGCGAACTGCTGCATCACCTGCTGCGCGTCTACAAGGAACTCAACGGCAAAGACGGCATCATTCAGGTAGACCACGCCGGACTGGAGTGCTCTGTGATCCTGGGCAAGTATCCTCACCTCGATGTGGTGTCGTTTGGTCCCACGATGTGCAGTCCGCACACCACCAGCGAGCGTTGCTTCGTGCCCAGCATCGAGCCTTTCTGGCAGCTGCTGCGCAAGGCGCTCGAGGAAGTGCCGGTGAAATAGGCCGAAGGCAAAATGGCCCTAGAAGGCTCTTGCCTGGCATACACGAAAAACGAGGCGCATCCCAGATGGATGCGCCTCGCTATGTTTTCGGCTATTGATGCCTCGAAGACTTACTCTTCGGAAGCAGCGTTCTCGGCGTCGATGGCCTTGATCTTGTCGCGAACGAGGGCCAGGTCGTCCTTGAGTTTCTGCACCTTGCGGTTCATCTCGTCGATGAGGCTGCTGCCCTTCTTCGAACTGGCATTGAGGAAGCCCAGGTTGTTTTCGTAGGTCTGGATTTCCTGCTTGAGTGTCTCGTACTGACGGAAC
>ONIY01000051.1 GCA_900318065.1 uncultured Prevotellaceae bacterium | reverse complement strand
TTGCGCTTGATGGCGGTGACTCCCAGCCCGAAGGTGTGGTCGAGGTGGGTGAGCCACTGGGCGTCGAGGTCGCTGTCGGTGATGAGCCGCGACCCGTGCTGTGCGACCCATGCCGGCAGCACAGCAAGGTCATGGGCCATCTGCAATGCAAACGGCGGTGCCACATAGTTTATCCCCCCGGTAGCCAGCGCCAGGTCGTTCTGCGGATTGAATATGAGAATATTTGTTTTCAAACAATGAAAAACAATGAAAAAACAATTATCTTCGCTTGTAGTTGTAGATAATTCTTCCGTCAACACCAATGATGTTGTTTGAGTTTTTATCAAAGAAATATCTCTCTGGCTCTATGGTGTGAGAATAAAAGTTGACCAGTATTCCACATGGTTTTCCTAAAAGTCGCATATAATTGAATAATTGTGCTCGATGGTTTCTTATTAGTTCTGTAACCGATTTGCACTCAATTATTATGTCTCCTTTACAAAGGAAATCAAGTCTGAATTCTGCATTCAATTCTCTACCATGATACATGGGATGAAAAGACATTTCTTTAATAAAAGGAATACTTCTTTCAGAAAGTTCTACATTCAGACCTTCTTGATAGCAATATTCGTTAAGCCCGGGTCCTAATTTATTGTGGACCTCGTAGATGGCACCCAAAACATCGTAAATGTGTTTCTTCAAGATTTCAACATCGATCATCTTTTTGACAATAAGGCGCAGTTATTGTTATTTAATTGTTGTTAAATTGTTTGATAAAATTAGTCGTAGAGCGTTTTGACGGCTAGGTTGATGTTGTAGTACTTGGCTTTGCCGGTTACGTCTTTTATCACCTTGATGAAGGGTGGGAACTTGGTTTCCTCGTCGAGGGCGAGGGCGTCCATCTCAAGGATGCTGAAGCCTGGGTCGGGGTCGATGAACTGGTCGAGTTCGTAGTACTGTCCTTCCCAGATGAAGCTCTTGCGAATCTTGTGTATCGACTGGCGAGTGGGGTCGGCGAGTGCCATCATGCTCACATACTGGTTGTAGCTGATGTTGCGCTCGGTCTCGATGCGCTCGTTCTCGCCCACGGTCTTGGTGGTCGTCTGCAGGTAGACATATTTGCCTTGCATCATGCGTTTCCTGAGGCGCACCACGGTGCCTGGCTCGCTCATGAGGTAGGTCTGCACGATATCGGTCTCGATAGCATTGGGGATCTCGCCAGTGACCTCTACCATGAATTTGCGCTCGTTCTCGATGGGCTCGGGGATGCCCAGCACCTTAGAAATCTCGCGCAGCACGCGCCTGATCTTGTTCTCGAAGTTCTCGCTGTTGCTAATCACGCGCAGGTGGGGGTGGCCCGTCCAGGCGCCACGCAGCTTCTTGTCGAGCGAGCATGCCAGCTCCACGCCCTCGGTGCGCGCCTCGTTGTTGCTAATGGTGTAGAACTCGGCAGCACCATCGGCAGCGGTAACGAGGTGAAGCACAGCGTCGTAGCGCGCGTCGCGCAGCTTCTCGATGGGGATGTCCACCTCCTGGGTTATCGCCTGCCAGGTCTCGGGACTCAGGTATACCGAGATGTCCATCGTGCCGCGGTCACACACCAGCAGCACCGGCTTCTCGCTCTCGGCGGCGATGGCGGCAAAGCGGTCCTCGATGTCGAGCTGCATCTGCAGCGTCGCTTTCTCGGCCTGATAGAATTGTGCTTGGTTCTTTGTCAGGTAGTTAACGCCGCCCACGGCAAACATCGTAGGCACCTCGGGGACGGTATACACTTGATAGCCCAGGTTGGAGAAATGCTCCACCACCTTAGCCAGCGCGGTGGTCTTACCAGCGCAAGGGCCGCCAGTGAGCACCACTTTTGTTATTTTGCTCATAGATATATAGTTATTGGTTAATAATCTGTTGTATCTTCATTGAAAAGACAAAGATAATAATTTTTTTTGGTTTTCACACAAATTACCTTCATTTGTAGGTTAATTTGAGAAATACTTTTGTCAAAAGCGCAGGACGATTTATGCAATTGTGAGTGTGGTTGTTAAGAGCGTGAAGTATGTGAACGTTGCTGGTATCGTTAGCGACCGTCCATTCCAGGGCGTGAACATCGTTGTTACCGAGTACACCGATGGCACTAGCACCACTAGCAAGGTGATAATGTAAATAGTTCTCAGTTGTCAGTAATCAGTTGTCAGTGATCAGTTGTTATTGAAACGATTGCTTGACAGCGAGGCTCAATAATGAAAAAGATGCCTGCCCCCTCCCCAGGGGGTGGGCTTCTTTTTTTGAAGATACCAAAAAATGCATTATCTTTGCAAGGAAAAAATTGATTTATGGTTGATTGTTTATAGTTTATGGAAGGCGGTTTTGGTTTATAGTTTTTGGTTTATAGTTTATGGAAGGTAGTGGCGAGATTAGGTGAGAGGGAAGAGTTCTCAACTATTTTACTGAAAACTAATAACTGAAAACTGATAACTGAAAACTGATAACTGACAACTGATAACTAACAACTGCTATGGGCGTATTGTTACAGGTAGAAGAATTGACTAAGTCGTTTGGCTACGACTTGCTGTTTGGGGATATCTCCTTTGGTCTTGACGAGGGTGATAAGGTGGGGCTTATTGCTAAGAACGGCACCGGCAAGAGCACGCTGCTCAACTTGCTGGCGGGGGTAGACACGCCCGACAGCGGCACCATCATCTACCGCAACGACGTGCGCCTGGGCTACCTGCCGCAGACCCCAACCTTTGAGGGCGCAAAGACGGTGATTGACGCATGCCTCGAGGGCGATGACCCGCGCGCACGCGCCGTGCTTGCCTATGAGCGCGCCGCCAGCAGTGGCGACGGCGATGCCCTCACTGCCGCCATCCAGGCGATGGACAACAGCCACGCCTGGGACTATGAGGAGCGCTTCAAGCAGGTGCTCACCAAGCTCAAGATCGACGACTTCACGCAGCGCGTGAGCGAGCTGAGCGGCGGTCAAATCAAGCGTGTGGCGCTCGCCAAGATCCTGATTGACGAGCCCGAGTTTCTCATCCTCGACGAGCCCACCAACCACCTCGACATCGACATGATAGAGTGGCTCGAGCACTACCTGCAGCGCAGCACCATGACGCTGCTCATGGTGACCCACGACCGCTACTTCCTCGACAACATATGCAACCGCATCATTGAGATGGACCAGCAGGAGATTTTCACCTACGACGGCAACTACAACTACTACCTCGAGAAGCGCGCCGAGCGCATCGAGGCGCAGAACGCCCAGGTGGAGAAGGCGCGCAACCTGCTGCGCACCGAGCTCGAGTGGATGCGGCGTCAGCCACAGGCGCGCCAGCACAAGGCGCAGTACCGCATCGACGCCTTCTACGACCTGCAGGAGCGTGCACGCGGCTATCGCGACAAGGGCGACGTGCGCCTGAACGTGAACAGTGCCTACATAGGCAAGAAAATCTTCACCGCCCACCACGTGAGCAAGCGCTATGGCGACAAGGTGATCCTCAACGACTTTGAGTACACCTTTGCGCGCTACGAGAAGCTGGGCATCGTGGGTGACAACGGCGTGGGCAAGTCCACCTTCATCAAGCTGCTGCTGGGCGAGGTGCCGTGCGACAGCGGCTCGTTTGAGCTGGGCAAGACGGTGCGCTTTGGCTACTACAGCCAGGAGGGCATGACATTCGACGAGGGCAAGCGCGTGATCGACGCCGTGCGCGATGTGGCAGAGTATATCCAGTTTGACGAGAAGACCCATTACACCGCAGCGCAGTTCCTGAACATGTTCCTCTTTACCAACGCCGACCAGCAGAAGCTCATCTCCACCCTGAGCGGTGGCGAGAAGCGCCGCCTCTACCTGGCGATGGTGCTCATGAGCAAGCCCAATTTCCTCATCCTCGACGAGCCCACCAACGACCTCGACATCTCCACCCTCGAGATTCTCGAGGACTACCTGTCGAAGTTCAACGGCTGCGTGATAATCGTGAGCCACGACCGTTTCTTCATGGACCGCACCGTTGACCACACCTTTGTGTTCCTGGGCAACGGCGTGGTGAAGGACTTCCCCGGCAACTACAGCGAGTACCGCGCCTGGAAGGACTTCCACGACCGCGAGGCTGCCGAGGCAGCACGTGCCGCCGCCAAGCCCAAGGAGAAGGTGCAGTATAACGTGCGTGACAACTCCCATAAGCTCACCTTCAAAGAGCGCCGCGAGCTTGAGCAGCTCACCGCAGAGATCGACACCCTCACTGCCGAGAAGAAATCGCTCGACGCCCTCTTCGCCAGCGGCGAGGTAATCACTGACATGGACACCAAGAGCGCCCGCTACAACGAGCTCCAAGAGCTGCTGGAAGAAAAAGAAATGCGCTGGCTAGAACTAAGCGAGAAGGATTGAGCCTAGCAATCTAGCCGCGTAGTTATTTATAATAATTGCCCTAAGACACTTTATTCATCTTAGAGCAATTAAAGTTAACTTAGTAGTTTTAAACTCTTGTGATTTAGGGGTAATATAGAGACAAGCAACATTTTGTATTTTGACTCTATGTTTTGTGACATTGGCGGTAGTTGGAAATACTGACGATATCTGTCTTGCCAATTTATTCTTTCGCTATCGTTGCTGGAGTGTGCAATAATGTATTTGTATTTTGCGCTATTTGTCGTTCCATCAAGTTTTGTTATTTGAACAAAGAGACAGGAACGTTTCTCCATCGCAGGTACGAGATTTGCTAGTGAATTATTGCCAGAAGGAAGATATGAATAGTTTTGGCCAAGCACATATTTTGTCATTGAGAAATCTTGAAGTTTTGCAAAAAGTTGATTTGCAATACTTGAGCGAAGTTTTTTATTAAAGTCTCGTATGCCATCAGCATTGAGAACATAGTTGGCAAAAAAGCCAGCAAGCTTTATCTCTTTAGTTACTGCATCGGGATCATTATCAAAGTAACTATCAAGTATGTTATTTTCGAGCACAGAAGCAAATGGTACTTTCACACCGGGGTCCATCTTACTGAGTCTTCCTTGTTCCTGAGTATGCCAGGTGCGTAAGTTCTCTAAGAAAGACTCCATGGCATAGAACCTCTTCATCAACTTGGAACGAAGCTCCTCTCCATTCTCAATGAACAAGCCTGCAAAATGCATCTTCATCTTTGTAAGTCCCATTTCGTACTCCTTGTTACGCTTTAATGTCGCTAAACGGCCTATTTCATCCTTGAAAGACTTGTCAAGTGTAGCAAGTTGTTTCTTTCTATATGGATAATACAAAAAGGCAATGAGCATTTCAATTCCAGTAATTATTCCACATATAGTAGTGATTCTCCAACAATCAAAGTAAGCAAAAAGACCAGTAATGAGCAAAGAGACAAAAACAACTATCCACATTTTTATGAGGTTATTTTTCGTCTTCCTCTTGTGCTCTTTAAGAGCGGGTTGACGATCATTGTGGAGCTTGGTGATATTGTCACCTATCGCTTGCGCCTCAAGCCCTAGTCGCTGAACTGAGGCTTGAGCAATCTTCTGTCTATTGGCTTGATTACATAATCGGTTCAATAGATCACTATAAGCTTCTTTTAGACCAGTATATCTTTTCTCGAGCATTTCTAGATTGTGACGTTCCTCATCAAGAAGATTTGAAGAAATAACATAGTCAATAGATGCATCGGTCTGATCAAAGTCAATCTGCTTATGTGTGTCGGTAGGAGGCTGAACTGTAGTCATGTGGTCATCGGTAAGGAGTTCAGTAATCACAACTGCAGATTGACAAAGTCGTTTGTTCCCTAAATAGGAGTATGGAATGTAACAATAACCCTTGTCGCCAAAACTATTTCCCCATGAGTTGCGAACAATGAAGAACTTTTGGGTGTCGCTATATCCACACACAACCATAGCATGGAAACCTTGTGCATTGGATGTTAATTCTTGCTCCGATGGTGTGAGGACAAAGCCACTTGAGGTCTTGAATGAATTACAGATGGTAAGACCAACGACAACAGGTAGGCCGTCAGCAATAGCCGATTTTATCAGTTCTACATTTTCTTGTATATCGTTGTCTTTAAGGCGCACATTCTTTGCCGTCGCAATCCGTCGCTTTATGCCATCGTCAATTGCTTCTTGTGAAGGCTCATCAGCAAATGCATTAACATCATAGGGGCACAATTCCTCATTACAAATACCTTTGTCATGTGCAGCAACAATGGAGTCGTGAATTGTCATGCCACTATCTTCTTGTTCTGTACCTGCATTTTTGCGGGCATTGTAGTAAACAAAAGCTTCACTAAGATTGCAGCTTTTTCCAATCTTAGATAGCATATACTCAACTACTGCTACTGTAGCAAAAGCAGAGCATGCCCCTTGCTTGCCTTGGTCGCGCACTGGTGTGAAAAAAGATCTTAAATCAACCGCTTTTGGTAAGTTGCCATGCCCAATGTAGTCTTCCTCAAAGGTTTTCTCACTAATGTGACTAAGAAGACGATAAGTGCGATTTTCAAAGATGAACCCATCGGTGGTAAGTCTTAGTTCGCTGTCGTCGGCCGAGTCTATGTTTTTCTTTATGTCATCAATGTGTTTAGCTTGCTGTCTGATATACCGTGTTGAGTTTCGCATATTATCTTTTAAAATGCGTATGTCATCTATAGGCACTAGCACGTCGCCCTCGTCATTCAAAGGGGTTTTTAGTAAGAACTGATTGTAGGATTTATTTCCATCGTCATCAATAATTGTTTCTTTCAAACGATTGTTCTCATTAACAAAAAGTTTGAGTGGTTCACGGAAGAAGTCGTCAATGTTAAGCTGCTTATTGTTAAATATATTTCCTACAAGCTGGCTATCATCTTGGCCTAATACCAGCGCCATGATACTTTTGCGTTCAGGTAAAGAGAGTGATTCATCACCAATGTATTCTTGCAAAATATTGAAAAGCTCTTCATTGAAAAGTTTTTGAACCTTAGGAGAGAGTGTGGCTATTACCTTATTGTGGTCAGCATTGTTGTCAAGTTCTGGTAGAACTTTGTTGTTCCAAAAGTCCTCAAATAATTGAGAAAAATCACGTTTTAAAGCTTGATCTTTAAAACAACGTTGAGCTATTGGAGCAATTTTATCAACATTGACATTCTCCTGCATAACACCTTCACGGTTAAGTACATAAAGGTAGGCTTTACGCATAAGGTATTGAGTAAAATAATAGGGGTCAAGATGCAACGCTGCGATTCCTATGCCAAGCATATTGTTGTTATCGTCATAGGGTATTTTGCCTATCATTTCGTTGTAATTCTCAACACACAACAAGCTCCATTCAGTAAGAACTCTTACTGTAGCATCGTAGTCAAATCCTATTGCAAATCCCTCTTCGTTAGAGCTTTGTAACGGTACAATGTGTTTAAGCGCCCTGAAATCATCTTCACCATAACAATCTGTGAGTCTCTCTAGCTCAGCTAAAGTAGTGTTCCTTATGCTATTTGCGTCATATTCTGTGTTGTTTGGATTTGGGTTGATTATAGGGTAGAAGTCATCGAATAAGGCTATAATGTCAACATCACAATGTGTCCTACTTCCATATGCGGCACGAGTTAGACTAATAGCAAGACCAACTGCTTGTTCGTCCCATAAGGGTACTGTAATAGTGAGCAGTAAATTAGGAGAATCGCCAGGGTTATCTATTGTAATGACGCTTTGCTGCAGCTGGAATATGTAGCTTTCTAGTGCTTGCTCGTCATTGTTTTTAGGTGCAAATTGCTCTGGAAATAACTTGGTGCTAATTTCATCTCCTTCAATCCCCTCTATTGGTTGGCTAACAGTGTTGATTCTATTAAGGCTTAACTTGCCTTTATCGTCACTCAACAAATGCAAAGTGGTGATGAACGGTAATACTGTGGCAGATCCTTGCCTTGCCGCCATGATAGGTAATTTCATGGCGGCTTCGGTAAGGCTTTCTCCAATTAAAAGGTGAACATGATGTCTCATTGTCCTAGTTGCTTGGTTGCGTAGTTAATTTCATCGGTTATTAGTTTCTTGATCGCTTCATTACCATGCTGGCCTATTTCTGAGCGTGTCATGTTGATTTGGGAGTATTTGTCAAGGTAGTGAGCTCTTGCATCATCTATTATTTCTTTGATATAAGTTTCCCCCCTGTCCCTCTGTAATGTGTTGAAAAACTCGTCATACTGTTTTTTGATGGAAGAACGTACACTGCGGAAGGTGTTGAATGCCTCGTCGCGATAGTGACTGAGTTTAATCCAGAAATCGTCAAGGGCAGCTTCATAAGCACTAGTGTCGCGATAATAGTAATTTTCACCATCATACTTGATGAGCCCAAAAACAAGACCTTTTACCCACAAATCTAGTGTGTCATCAATTGCTAATGATGGCTTGAGTGAATATTCTTCACGTTGCATGTGACGTTCAAGATTGAGGTCGATATGGCTATCGGTTCGACAACTGATGTAGTCAAGTTCGCAAGAAGGAAGTGAAGCGATTGCATATGCGGGTATAACGCCAAGCTGTCGGTAGATGATGATACGGTTTTTCATACCTATGATGGATTGGTCAACATCGGTATTACCTGACATTTGTTTCTTGAGAAAATCCTTGTTTAGGCGGCAGTTTGCCGATGGTATTCCTAAGAAGTAGATGTCGATGGGGTTTTGACGTGGTGAGAATCCTTGATAATTGAATGTGAGCAACGGCATTGACTTGCGCAGAGCCGTTTTAACAAGATGAGTGAAATCTTGTTCTTCCATTTTATTGAAAATCTCATCAATAGTCATATTTTCCCATTTAATGGCCTCATTAAGATTCTTGCAGTATGCAATGATTGCATTCTGCACTTGAGTGTCGGCCTCATCGGCCATACTGTCGAATCTTATATTTGAAGGCATCTCATTAATTAGGTCATTGATATTAATTTCGCCCTCATTGACACTGATTTTTGTTACATAATTTTGGGCTAGGTCGATTTGGAACATCTGGTGCTCGCTAGTTATACGGTTCTGTATGGCAGCAAGCTTGGTAGCGTTTAGTCGATACACATTGTTAAGTTTGTCGCGAGTGTTTTTGAGTTTGTCTTCGGTATTATCAAGAAGATTATTCATGAAAGTGTAGAATTGGATTGCCATGTCACGACGCTTTATCTCTCGCAAAGTGATTGCCTGTTGGAAGGCTTGATCCATAACGTCTTGTTTCTTGGAGTCAAGAGTGCTACCTGGTCTCCATTTCCAAAACTTTTTATCATATTCGATAAGGTCCTCAATTGTAGCTTTTACAGCTTGCGCCACTTGTGGTTCTTTTTTCAAGAAATCTTCACGTTCTTTACGCATCTCTTTCATCATGATGGCGAATTGGGTACGTAGGGCAACTACAATTCTCTCGGCAGTGCCAACACCACCTTCCTTGTTGAGCTCTTGTTGCAATAGCGCATGGAATTGGTTCTCAACGCGAGATTGCAATCCAAAGCTCTTTTCTTTAAGCTGATCATCGGAAGGCATTACGGAATCAATATATCCTTTAACCTCTGCATCAGCGCCTTGGATATCATTAATTGTGCTCATTGAAAATTTAGGGGTCTTTTCGAGCATGTAATCAATCACATTATCAAAGCCATTGTTTTCTCTTATGTTGACTTGAGGAGAGTCGATCCAACCATTTGCTATACTGTCGGCATCTTTGGTGGAGTTAAGCATCTTGTTGATGATGATATTTGCTGCTTTAAGAGCATAGATGTCGCTCAGATCCTCACCTCTGAATACAATCTCACTTGCACCCATTCCAGCGGCCCAAGCTTTTTTGCCCTCGACATCCATTTCACCATCGCGAATGCGCTTTTCAAGATTGTCGTTAACACTAGCGCTTGCTTGAGATAGTTGTCCAGCTGAAGTGACAAGAGCGAGACTAATCATTTCGGTAAGTTTCTCGACGTGATCATAAGTGTCGCCATTAGCGTTCTTGTTGTCAATGAACACAACAGAGTTAAAGGGAGGCACGGTCGCCATTTGGCTACTGTGAAGATAAATGAGTTCAAAAGCCTCTTTTCCTATGTGCTGATGCATGAACCAGTCCAGATCCTCAATGGCACCATAACCATTAGCTTTGACTTTGCTCATGGTGTTTTGTGACATGGCGCGGAATACTTCGGGCAGCACAGCATACCCCATAAGCTTAGAGCCAGGTGCAATATCTTTAATGGTATAGGCCATATTTAGGAATATACCACTTCCGGTACCACCAGCTACTGAGAAAACCATGTGAATTTCAACTTCTGTGTCACCCAGTAACTCATAGTTTGGGTTGGTGACATGGCGTGCAGCAGTTATTTGATTAAGTACATCGCTGATTTTGCTTTTCACACTATCGTAATTAACGGTGAACGCAAAGCGGCCATTTGTTCTAACTTGACCAGCTCCTAATCTCATTGATGATAAAGCCCCCTTATTTTCTTCAGGGATCCAAGTAAATCTTTCTTGATTAACTTTGTAAATTGGTGCTGCATCGTTAACAAGGATTGGTAATTGCTCGTTAGGTTCAAGTTTTACATTTCCAAACTTTGATACCAGTTCTCTTTTGTACCAATCGCCATCGGTGTCAATGCCTAAGAAGCCAATCATGGGGGGCACTTCGCCGTAAGTATCAAAAAACATTCGTTTTGTGTGCAGAAGGGCGGTCATGCCAGTTCCACCCAAGCCAATGAAAAGGCTGCGTTTGATTTTAGTTGCCATAGAATAATGATAGATAATGAGTTAATATACTGTTAGTTTAATCTTTTTGTTCGTTTCGTTGTTGGTTAAAGAATATTCTACTTGTTTAATTAGAGTAGAGGCATATGGGTCAATAGAATAAAACTTATTTGTTTGTAATTTTGCTTTGCCTTTGCTGCTTTCAAAAACAACTGGTTGGGTCCAAATGGGATTGGCCTCATAAACTATTTTGCCTGTGAAAAGTTTATTTAGAAAGCTCTGTTTGGATGGAGAATTTGTTAGAATCACCTTACGAGCTCCTTTAATCTTTAGGCTGGAATAATAAGGATCTGTAATTTGCATTCTTCCAACTTTGAATGTGGGGTAAGCCAAACGTTTAATGAAGAGAAACCATATTACTAGAAGGGCAGATGCTATAATGCCTATCCACATCAATATGTGACTCAGAGGATTCCAATCACGTTCAAAATCTGCCTTCATGCAGTATCTGAACCGTGTGGCTGGTGTTGCACCTTGTATGCTTTCTAAATTCTTAACGTCAGCAACTGTTATTTTTAAAATGTGTTCATCGCTAGTTGCATTGCCATCGAATAGCACACCAAGTTTTACAGATGATGGATATCTTGAATCAATAGTGAAAATTCCGTCTTTTGCAATCTTCTTATCAACAAGAATGTGGCCACCATCAATTGTCGCTTTAAACCGTGCTACAGCACCAGACTCAATTGCCTCAGGACTGAATTCTGGTTTTATATCATAATATAAGGTGTCAATGCTTTTTTCTCTCCAAAATAGAAATGAAGGATAGTAATGCACTATTCCTAAATATGGCATTTCTTCATCAAAATTAGCACTAGAAAGAGCGCGGTTAGGACGGTTGTTGATGGTTATCCTTAGGTCATTTGCGATTATTAGGTTTGATTTAGAACCGTCAATTTGTGCTTTAAGTTCATATGCTGGTGAGTTGAGTGCTTTGTTTAATAAAGACACATTGGAATGGAGTGAGGTTATACGTACCAATAATTTGCCATCTTGTATGATTCCATTTACAACTTCAATTTTGAAATTAGGATCATTACAATTTGCTGTTATATTTTGAAAAACACCGCCACAAGACACTGCCACTGGAACTTCTAAAGGCCGTGCAAATCGGTAACTGTCAATTGCCTTAGGATTCTTTAGTGCAGCAAAAGTTGGTATTTCTTTTGTAGCATTAATGAAAAATAAGTTCTCGCCATCACCTCCCACTGCGTCTTTGATGGTAAGAGCTTCTGGAGTAAGCATTACATAGAAAGCATTAATGTTGGGTGTAACATTATCTTTCCAAGCTTTAAGCCTATTATAGAGATCTTGTGGAGAGTTGCTTTCTTCTTTGCCGTCAGTAAGCAATACGATATAGTTGTCACGCCCCTTGTCAATGTGTTGTTGAGCAGCATCCCAGGCACGGCATATAGAAGTGCATTTCATTTTTTTTGCTAGAGCTTTTTCAAGCATTTTGTCTATCTCATTTGCATTATAATCTTGCGCTAGAAACGTAAGGCTTGGGAATACAATCTCCTTAAAGGGTATTATTGTAATTCTGTCATTGCCATCTTTACTGGAGATTTCTCGGTCTAAGAACTGTTTAGCTGATAACCAACAGCCGTTGTTAACCATTGAACCTGTACAATCTATTAAATAAATGTGGTTCCTATCGTTGATTGCACTTGCTGCAAGAGCTGTAAAAATGATAGCGATAGTTAGAAGGTTACGTAATGCTTTAGTCATTTTTATAATAATGTGTTTTATGTTAAAATGAAGGAAAAACGGTAATACTCCTTAGTTAAATATATATTTTGCAAATATAGTAAAATATAACCAGTTTTACAAGAAAAGAGAAGAATAAATATAAAAAATGACATCAAATTAAAGTTCTAATAAGAAAAGCGAAATAAAATTAGATGGTTGTTTATATATAAAAAAATTATAATCAATATTACTTCTATTGATATTTGATGCAAATAGAGCTTTTTGGGTCAAGCCTGAAAAAACACCTCAATGAGCATTAATAAAAAACTGCCAACCCGGAGTGGGCTAGCAGTTTTTTATTTGTGTTAGGATGCTTAGTCGGCGCATTTGGCGCAGATGTACTCGCGGTTGAGGCGGGCGATGTTGCTCAGCTTGATGTTCTTGGGGCACTCGGCGGCGCAGGCACCAGTGTTGGTGCAGTTGCCAAAGCCCAGCTCGTCCATCTTCTGGAGCATAGCCTTCACGCGCTTCTTGGCCTCGGCCTTGCCCTGAGGCAGGAGAGCAAACTGGCTCACCTTAGCCGAAACGAAGAGCATTGCCGAACCGTTCTTGCAAGCAGCCACGCAGGCACCGCAGCCAATGCAGCTTGCGCTGTCCATAGCCTCGTCGGCAGCCACCTTGCTGATGGGGATGGCGTTAGCATCCTGGGCACCGCCAGTGTTGAAGCTCACATATCCACCAGCCTGCTGAATCTTGTCGAAGGCGTTGCGGTCGACCATCAAGTCCTTGATAACAGGGAACGCTGCCGAGCGCCAGGGCTCAACGGTGATGGTGCTGCCATCCTTGAAGCGGCGCATGTAGAGCTGGCAAGTGGTAGCGCCAGTAGCGGGGCCGTGAGGATGACCGTTGATGTAAAGCGAACACATACCGCAAATTCCCTCGCGGCAGTCGTGGTCGAAAGCGATGGGCTCTTCGCCACGCTCAACGAGTTGCTCATTCAAGATGTCGAGAGTCTCAAGGAACGAGGTGTCGGTGGGGATATCGTTCAACTCGTAGGTAACAAATTCACCTTTCGCTTGAGGATTAGCCTGCCTCCAAACTTTCAATTTTACGCTTATGCTATTTTCCATAATTCATTAGTTTTTGTAGTTGCGTGTTTGTACCTTGATTGCCTCGTAGTGTAGTGGCTCTTTGATGAGCGTGGGTGCTTTCTCGTCGTCGCCGTTGTATTTCCAGCAAGAGACGTAGAAGAAGTTCTCGTCGTCGCGCTTGGCTTCGCCTTCCTCGGTTTGATGCTCCTCGCGGAAGTGTCCACCACACGACTCCTCGCGGTTGAGTGCGTCGTAGGCGATGAGCTCGCCCATGGTGATGAAGTCGCGCAGGCGGAATGCCTTGTCAAGCTCGATGTTCATGCCGTCCTGGTCGCCAGGAATGAAGAGGTTGGTCTCAAACTCCTTGCGCAGTTCTTTGATCTTCTCAAGGGCTGTCTCCAGGCTCTCCTTGGTGCGGCCCATGCCCACGTAGTCCCACATGATGTTACCCAGTTCCTTGTGGATAGAGTCGACCGAGCGGCTACCCTTGATGTTCATCAACGCGTCGAGGTCGGCTTGAACGCGTTCCTCGGTCTCCTCAAACTCTGGGAGGTCGGTTGAGAACCTGGGCACGGTGATCTGGTCACTCAGGTAGTTCTGGATAGTGTAGGGCAGTACAAAGTAACCGTCGGCAAGACCCTGCATGAGCGCCGAAGCACCCAGGCGGTTAGCGCCGTGGTCGCTGAAGTTGCACTCACCAATGGCGAAGAGGCCCTTGATAGAGGTCTGCAGCTCATAGTCAACCCAAATGCCACCCATGGTGTAGTGGATAGCGGGATAAATCATCATTGGGTTGTAATAGTTCACGCCATTGATCTCGTTGGCAAGCTCACCGGGGTTAACGTCGGTGATTTCCTCATACATGTCGAAGAGGTTGCCATAGCGCTGGCGAACCACGTCGATGCCTAGGCGGTTGATGGCCTCGCTAAAGTCGAGGAACACGGCTTGGCCGGTGTTGTTAACACCATAACCCTTGTCGCAGCGTTCCTTGGCGGCACGGCTGGCCACGTCGCGAGGAACGAGGTTACCAAAGGCTGGATAGCGGCGCTCGAGGTAGTAGTCACGCTCCTCCTCTGGGATGTCGCTGCCCTTGATTTGTCCGGCCTGGAGCTTCTTGGCGTCCTCAATGTTCTTGGGCACCCAGATGCGGCCATCGTTGCGCAGCGACTCACTCATGAGGGTGAGCTTCGACTGCTTGTCGCCGTGGCGTGGAATGCAGGTGGGGTGAATCTGAACGTAGGCGGGGTTGGCAAAGTAAGCACCCTTGCGGTAGCAAGCCATAGCGGCGCTCACGTTGCAGGCCATTGCGTTGGTCGAGAGGAAATAGGTGTTGCCATATCCACCGGTGGCGATTACCACTGCGTGGGCGGCAAAGCGCTCGAGCTTGCCAGTGACGAGGTTCTTGGCGATGATACCGCGAGCGCGGCCGTCGATGATCACCACGTCGTGCATCTCATAGCGGTTGAAGCTCTTCACGTTGCCCATCTCAATCTGGCGGTTGAGCGACGAGTAGGCGCCCAGCAACAGCTGCTGGCCGGTCTGACCCTTGGCATAGAAGGTGCGGCTCACCTGAGCGCCACCAAACGAGCGGTTGGCGAGCAGGCCACCATACTCGCGTGCGAAGGGCACACCCTGTGCCACGCACTGGTCGATGATGTTGTTCGACACCTCGGCAAGGCGGTACACATTGGCCTCGCGGGCACGGTAGTCGCCACCCTTCACGGTGTCGTAGAACAGGCGGTAAACCGAGTCGCCGTCGTTCTGGTAGTTCTTAGCGGCATTGATACCTCCCTGTGCTGCAATCGAGTGTGCACGGCGGGGAGAGTCTTGAATACAGAAGTTGAGCACCTTGAAACCCATCTCACCCAGGGTGGCGGCAGCGCTGGCGCCTGCCAGTCCGGTACCCACCACGATGATGTCGAGACGACGCTTGTTGGCGGGGTTGACGAGTTTTTGGTGTGCCTTATAGTTTGTCCATTTCTCAGCTACAGGACCCTCAGGAATTTTAGAGTCGATAACTGGCTGAGCAACGTTGTTCTTTAAGTTTTCTTCCATTGTTGTTGAAATTTTAATGATTAATTACTCAGCTTGAAATTAACAGCATGCTCCCACGCATTCCCAGCCCCAGGCAAACTTGC
>ONIY01000088.1 GCA_900318065.1 uncultured Prevotellaceae bacterium | reverse complement strand
GTGCGCCTGATAGGACTCGAACCTACACAACTTGCGTTACTAGATCCTAAGTCTAGCGCGTCTACCAATTTCGCCACAGGCGCGGTTGTGGTGGAGCGTGTGTGTGGCTCCTGTTGTGGATTTTTGCGGGTGCAAAGGTAGTTATTTTTTCAAAATGGAGCAAGAAATCCCTTGTTTTTTCATCATTTTTGAAAAAAAGT
This sequence comes from uncultured Prevotellaceae bacterium, assembly GCA_900318065.1. Classification (GTDB taxonomy): domain Bacteria; phylum Bacteroidota; class Bacteroidia; order Bacteroidales; family Muribaculaceae; genus Sodaliphilus. Next base: position 3,774 of record ONIY01000088.1, on the reverse strand, counting down.
GGTGAAAAGTTGAAATTTTTGGCCGGTTATTGCGTCTAATAAATATAGAAAAAAGTAAAAAAGCACATTGTTATTGATAAATTATCACTACATTTGCAGTGATTTGCACGCAACACATTATTAATCACTATAAACAACTAACTTATGACAAGTTTAAAGAAAATCTTTGTTCTGGCAGCTGCAGTGCTTCCCATGATGAGCATGAGCGCACAGAACGAGGGGCATGGCCTTAACCGTGCCGACATGGATTTGACAGCAAATCCTGGTGACAACTTTTATCAGTATGCCGGTGGTGGCTGGATGAAGGCCAATCCGCTGAAACCTGAGTACTCGAGCTTTGGCGTGTTTAACGAGCTCGCCGAGAAGAACCGCGACCAGTTGAAGGAACTCTTCGACAATCTCGCCAACGAGAAGCATGCCAAGGGCAGCAACGGCCAGAAGGTTACCGACCTCTATGCTCTGGCTATGGACAGCGTGCGCCGCAACGCCGAGGGCACCCAGCCCATCCAGCAGGACCTGAAGGACCTTGACAGCTTCAACCGCGCCACCCTCACCGAGTTCATCGCCTATCAGCACATGTATCTGGGCAACCCGTTCTTTGGCATTGGCGTTGAGGCCGACCTTGCCAACAGTGCCGTGAACACCATGTACCTGAGCGCCGGCTCGATGAGCCTGCCCGACCGCGACTACTACCTCAAGACCGATGCCGACAGCAAGAAGATTCAGCAGAAGTACAACGAGTACCTAGTGAAGATGTTCATGCTCGCTGGCTACAAGAAGAAAGACGCTCAACGCGCCGCCAAGACTATCTATAATATTGAGTACAAGTTTGCCGAGGCGAGCATGACCCGTGCCGAGCAGCGCGACATCTCCAAGCTCTACAACCTGCGCACTATCGACCAGCTGCAGGCCGACTATCCCGTCATCAACTGGGCACGCTACTTCGAGCTCATGGGCGTGAAGAACATTGGCACCGTAATCCTCGAGCAACCCAAGGTGATGGCCGTTGCCAACGACCTGATGACCAACCTCAAAGACCAGGAAATCAAGGACTACGTGGCTGGCATGATTATCACTAGCGCCGCTGGCTCACTCAGCGACGAGGTGGGCGAGACAAGCTTCGACTTCTATGGCCGCACGCTGAGCGGACAAAAGGAGCGCCAGGCTCGCTGGAAACGCTGCATGAGCATTCCTAACGGCGTGATGGGCGAGGCTGTGGGCCAGCTCTACGTACAGAAGTACTTTGCTGGCGACAGCAAGGACAAGATGGTCAAGCTCATTGGCGACCTGCGCAAAGCCCTCGCCGAGCGCATCGCAGGCCTCGACTGGATGAGCGACCAGACCAAGGTTAACGCCCTTGTCAAGCTCAACTCCTTCACCGTGAAGGTGGGCTATCCCGACAAGTGGAAAGACTACAGCAAGCTCACCATCGACCCTGCCAAGACCCTCTACGACAACATGAAGGCCGCCTCGCTGTGGAGCACCAAGCGCAACCTTGAGAAATATGGCAAGCCCGTTGACCGCGAGGAGTGGGGCATGACACCACAAACTGTGAATGCCTACTACAACCCACTCAACAACGAAATCGTGTTCCCAGCAGCCATCCTCCAGGCTCCTTTCTTTGATCCCAAGGCCGACGACGCTACCAACTATGGCGCTATTGGCGTAGTGATTGGCCACGAGATGACTCACGGCTTCGACGACCAGGGCCGCACCTTCGACTATCAAGGCAACATGACCGACTGGTGGACCGAGGAGGATGCCAAGCGCTTCAACGCCGCCGCCGAGAAACTCGCTCAGCAGTTCGACGCTATCGACCTGGGCAACGGCGAGCACGCCAACGGCCACCTCACCCTGGGTGAGAACATCGCCGACCAAGGCGGACTTCGCATCGCCTACGATGCCTTCATGAAGACTCCACAAGCTAAGGCTGGTAAGAAGATTGACGGCTTCACCCCCGAGCAGCGCTTCTACCTGAGCTACGGTCGCATCTGGGCCGAGAACATCACTCCCGAGGCTGCCTACATGCAGACTAAGAGCGACCCACACTCACTTGGCGAGTACCGCGTCAATGCCACCCTGCGCAACATCGACACCTTCTTCAAGGCCTTCGACATCAAGCCAGGCGCCAAGATGTGGCTCGACGAGAAAGACCGCACCATCATCTGGTAATTTCTCACAACGCTCAATGCATAATGCACAATGCACAATTTTCGAGTGATCGAACGAACGATTGAACTCTCGAAATCCCGAAAGTGCAATGAACCACAAGGCATCCACCCCACAGCGGTGGGTGCCTTGCTGTTTTTCCAGTTTTTTTTTGCAATGCGGCATGAAAGCTCCATCCCCACCCTTTTGCTGAAAATCTCAAAATGTTTTTGCCCGAAAATGCCGAAAATCTCAAAATGTTGGGTAATTTCCCCACCTTGCCCCTCTCCCTCTGCACCTCCATCCCCGATTCTCCATCCCCGATCCTCCATCCCCGATCCTCCATCCCCGATCCTCCATCCCCGATCCCTGAAAAAAACGTCCCGTTTTTTTCATGCTTTTTGCGAGAAATGTTGTATATTTGCATTTCCAATCCTTAAAGTGTGCACACCCACACTCTCTCAGAGTTATATATAACAATTAAACACATAACATCTATGGACACACAGTATAAACTATTCTTTGGAGGAGCTTTCGCGTTCGACGACCGCGAAGAGGACTATGATATAAAGGCCGCCGAGGACTTCAGGGCACAAATCCTGGGTAGCGTTCAGGCATTGCTCAAGCCCAAGGACATGAGTGGCGTGAGCATCAACGACAACGTGATGTACATAGGCCCCTTCTACTTCGAGGCCGAGAGCAGGAAGGCCGAGGACATTATAATGTGTGAGAAGCAGATGATAGAGCAATGCACCGATGCCGTGTTTGTGCTCGACGATGCGGCATGCCCTGGCACCATTGCCGAGATTATGTATGCCAACTCTCTGCAGAAGGCCATCCACCTGTTCTACGTGCGTCATGACGACGACGAGACCGAGAGTCACCTCCACACGCCGTGCTGGTATCCGCTCATCTTCTGCCAGCAGACCAACCCCAAGGTAAAGCTCTATGAGTGCGAAGACCTGCACCGCGCCGCCAGGAGAGTGATCGACTTTGTGACCTTCAACTTCAACGAGCAACAACCTTAACGACTGCCATGAAGATAAACACCGCAAAATTTGAGATTAGCAACACCGACTACACCAAGTGTCCTGCTGGCAACAAGCCAGAGTATGCGTTCATTGGTCGCAGCAACGTGGGCAAGTCGTCGCTCATCAACATGCTCACCAATCACAAGGGCCTTGCCAAGACATCGTCAACACCAGGCAAGACGTTGCTCATCAACCACTTCCTGATCAACAACGAGTGGTATATCGTCGACCTGCCAGGCTATGGCTACGCGCAGCGCAGCAAGGATGCCCGCGAGAAACTGAAGAAAATCATCGAGGACTATGTGCTCGAGCGCGAGCAGATGACCAACCTCTTTGTGCTCATCGACAGCCGCCTCAAGCCGCAGAAGATTGACCTGGAGTTCATGGAGTGGCTGGGCGAGAACGGCGTGCCATTCAGCATCGTGTTCACCAAGCTCGACAAGCTGGGCAAGGTGGCTGGCGCACAGGCCGTTGCAGCCTACAAGCGCCACCTGCTGCACTCCTGGGAGGAGCTGCCTCCAGTGTTCATGACCTCGAGCGAAGACGGCCGCGGCCGTGACGAACTGCTAGGCTACATCGAGGAAATCAACGCCTC
>ONIY01000052.1 GCA_900318065.1 uncultured Prevotellaceae bacterium | reverse complement strand
TCCGTTGCGCTGCGCTCCACTACTAAGTTATTTCCGATTCTAACAGCACATCATCATTATTTTTCAAGATAAATTATGCATTTCTATCTTGAAAGTTCATAAAAAAGAGGCTTATATTTGGTGTGGAGAGCATCTTTAAGTAACTTTGTGGCCCGAAAAGAATAAAAACAATGATAATACTAGGAATAGAGTCGTCATGCGACGACACCAGCGCAGCGGTCATCAAAGACTGCATTCTCTTGAGCAATGTCATTGCCAGCCAGAAGGTGCATGAGGCCTATGGCGGCGTGGTGCCCGAGCTGGCATCGCGTGCCCACCAGCAGAACATCGTTCCGGTGGTGAGCGAGGCAATTCGCCAGGCGGGAATCGACAAGAGCGATATCGATGCCATCGCCTTCACTCGCGGCCCGGGCTTGCCAGGCTCGCTGCACGTGGGCACCTCGTTCAGCAAGGGGCTTGCGCTGGCCCTTAACGTGCCGCTCGTCGACGTGAACCACCTGCACGGGCATGTGCTGGCACATTTCATCAAGGAAGACGAGAACACCCCAGTTCCCGAGTTCCCCTTCCTGTGCCTGCTCATTAGCGGCGGCAACTCGCAGATTATCAAGGTGACCTCGCCCACACAGATGGAAATCCTGGGACAGACCATCGATGACGCCGCCGGTGAGGCGTTTGACAAGTGCGCCAAGGTGATGGGGCTGCCTTACCCCGGCGGGCCCTATATCGACCAGCTCGCACAAGAGGGCGACCCTAACCGGTTCAAGTTTTCCAAGCCTCACATTGAGGGCTATAACTACAGCTTCAGCGGCCTGAAGACGTCGTTCCTCTACACCCTGCGCGACGAGCTAAAGGTTAACCCTGGCTTCATCGAGGAGAACAAGGCCCACCTTGCCGCCTCGTTGCAGAAGACTATCATCGACATCCTGATGGACAAGTTTGGCAAGGCAATCAAGGACACGGGCATCAAGACCATCGCAATAGGTGGCGGAGTGAGTGCCAACAGTGGCGTGCGTGCCGCCGTGCAGCAGTATTGCGACCGTCGCCACATTCGCGCCTTCTTGCCCAAGCGCGTGTTCACCACCGACAATGCCGCCATGATTGCCGTGGCTGGCTATTTCAAGATGCTCAACGGCGATACTTGCGACATCACCGCGCCACCCTTTGCCCGCGTTGTAATATAATTTTTTCTAAAACAAAGCGGTAGTGTGCGGTATTTTTTATATATTTGCAAAAAATAATGTTATTCACATAAATTTAAGACGATGAAAAGATCAATTTTTATAGTTATTTTGGCTGCTATAATGGTGCTGCCATCATTTGCCTTGTCGGTGAGAAAGAAATCAATAAAGCGACTGGGCGATGGCACTCAAACCACCGCAGTGGCAGGCAATGCGTTCAAGCAGATTATCGATGCCTATGATGCCGAAGACTTGGGCACTGCCAACCAGCTCGTCAAGAACTACTTGAAGAAAAATCCTAATGATGCTGTGGGATGGGCCTATCAGGCTATCATCCAGAGCGAGATGGACAAATCTAACGAGGCCCTAAGGTCGATGAACAAGGCAAAGGACTTGGGCATCGTTGACCGCGACGGCAACTGGTTCTACTACACCCGTGCCGACATCAACCTTGAGGTGGGCGACACGCTGGCGGCTATCGACGACCTGACCATGGCATTGAAATTTGACGACAAGGACACCGACACCTACTATCAGCGAGCTCACCTGTACAGGAAGATTCACATGTATGACGAGGCAATGGTCGACTATGGCTACCTCGTGCAGCTCGACCCCAAGGAAGTGGAAGGCTACCTGGGTATAGGCGCCATTGCAAGTGCGCAGAACAAGCGTGACGATGCCATCAAGGCTTTCAGCATGGCTATCAAGCTGCATCCCGAGGATGCCGACAACTATGCCTATCGCGCCACCGAGTATTTTAATGCCTACGACTACGAGAACTCTACCAAGGACGTGGTGAGCGCTCTGGAGATCGACCGCAGCAACAAGCGCGCCTTGTGGGTGCTCAACTATCTCAAAGAGTATGCCCTCGACGATGTCCAGAAGATTTTCAAGAAGAAAGCCAAGAAGACTAAAGACAACTACTGGCTTGACGTTCTTAACAATAACGACGATTAATAGAAGAGCAAATATTGATTAGATAGTGTCTCGCCACACAATATGCACAGAGACAATCGATTAAATGAACTAGACAAAGCACCGATAGGCAAGTTGTTGTTTAAATACAGCTTGCCTTCGGTTGTTGGTATGGTGGTGATGTCGGTCTACAACATCATCGACCGCATGTTCATTGGTCAAGGCGTGGGCCCCGATGCCATTGCGGGCCTGGCAATCACCTTCCCGGTGATGAACGTCTCGGCAGCATTTGGCGTGCTCATTGGTGGCGGTGCCGGTGCCCGCACCTCGATAGTGCTGGGACAAGGCAAGAAGCGCACCGCCGAGGAAATCCTGGGCAACAGCCTGGTGATGACACTATTGCTGGGCACCTTCTACCTCACGCTCTTTGCCATCTTCATCGACGAGGTGCTCATTCTCTTTGGTGCCAGCGAGACCACGTTGCCCTATGCCCGCGACTTCATGATGTACATGCTGCCGGGCTTGCTCATCAACAACCTCACGTTCTCGTTCAGCAACATCATGCGCTCCACTGGCTATCCCAAGAAGGCGATGTGGGCCAATTTCATTGGTGCCGGCATGAATGTGATATTGGCGCCCATCTTCATCTTTGGCCTCAAGTGGGGCATTAAGGGCGCTGCCATTGCCACCGATATATCGATGTTCATCTCCATGCTCTATGTGCAACACCACTTCATGAACAAGAACAGCGAGATACACTACAAGCCGGGCATCTACAAGGTGAAATGGGAAATTCTGCGTCCCATCATTGCGGTGGGAGCCGCTCCGTGCATCGTCAACACAGCAGGATGTGTGATCAACGCCGTGCTCAATCACACGGTGTTCAAGTATGGCGGCGACCAGAGTGTCGCGGCCATGGGAATCCTGATGACGGTGTCGCAGCTTGCCATCATGTTTGTGCTGGGAGTGTGCATGGGCATGCAGCCCATTGTGGGCTTCAACTTTGGCGCCAAGCGCTACGACCGCCTCAAGCGCACCTATTGGCTCACGGTGGCGGTGGGCACCACAGTGTGCCTTATTGCCACCCTGATGAGCGAGCTGATGCCCGAGTACCTGGCTCGCATCTTCACCACCGACCCGGGGCTCATCGATTCCAGCGCCCATTCCTTCCGCTTGGCAAACATGGTGTTCTGGGTAGCAGGATTCCAGATTGTCACCACCAACTTCTTCCAGTCGCTGGGTGAGGCAACGAAGTCGATATTCATGAGCCTGTCGCGACAAGTGATATGCCTGTTGCCGTTGCTGTTCATCCTGCCGCCGCTGTTGAAGCTCGATGGCGTGTGGTATTGCTTCCCGGTGAGCGACTTGCTCTCGGCACTCATTGGCGTGGTGCTGCTCATCCTTGAAATGCGTAAAATCAACCGACTGGTAGCCTCTCAGAGTGTGCCGTCTTAAAACAATAGTAAATACCTCATTAATACCTCCTCACATGTTAAAGAAAATTAGACGAATTCTGGCCGCGATATGCTTTATTGCCGTGACGTTGCTGTTTCTCGACTTTACTGGCACCCTCCATCACTGGCTGGGATGGACCGCCAAGGTTCAGTTTATACCTGCCGTGCTCGCCATGAATATTGTGGTAGTGGTTGCGCTGGTGCTGCTCACGCTGGTCTTTGGCCGCATCTATTGCTCGGTGATTTGTCCGCTGGGCGTGATGCAAGACATCATCTCGTGGATTCATGGCAAGCGCAAGAAGAACCGCTTCACCTATTCCAAGGAAGTGAAATGGCTGCGCTACCCGGTGCTGGTGATTTTCATTGCCTTGCTCATTGCCGGAGTGGGCTCGGTGCTGGCTCTGCTTGAGCCTTATGGAACCTATGGCATCATAACTACCAACCTGCTGCAACCCATCTACCAGTGGTGCAACAACGGCATTGCCGCCATTGCCGAGCATTATAACAGCTATGGCATCTACACCGTGGACGTGTGGGTTAAGAGCATCGCATCGCTCGTTACAGCAATTGCTCTGTTTGCCGTCATCGCCATCCTGGCATGGCGTGGTGGCCGCACCTACTGCAACACCATTTGCCCTGTGGGAACGCTGCTGAGCTTTGTCTCGAGATTCTCACTGCTTAAGGTGCACATCGACGACGACAAGTGCATCAAGTGCGGCATGTGCACCCGCAACTGCAAGGCGTCGTGCATCGACTACAAGAATGGCACCATTGACCACAGTCGCTGCGTGACCTGCGGCAACTGCATCGACAAGTGCCACAAGGACGCTATCTACTACGGCCGTCCACGCAAGGGGAGTGGAGAGTATAGAGTGGAGAGTGGAGAGTATAGAGTACAGAGTGGAGAGTATAGAGTGGAGAGTACAGAGGGCAGAGTACAGAGTGGAGAGGGAAAAGTGGAGAGTGGAGAGAACTCTCAGGCTGTCGACAAGGGCAAGCGCGCGTTTCTCATTGGCAGCGGCATTGCCGTTGCTACAGCTGCTATGGCGCAAGCCAAGAAGAAGGTGGACGGTGGTCTTGCCGCCATCGAGGAGAAGCAGATGCCCGAGCGCAAGAACCCCATCACTCCACCGGGCTCGGTGAGCGCGCGCAACATGCAGCAGCACTGCGTGGCTTGCCAGCTGTGTGTGGCAGAGTGCCCCAACCAGGTGCTGCATCCCTCTAATGACCTGCTCACCTTCATGCAGCCGGTGATGAGCTACGAGCGTGGCTACTGCCGCCCCGAGTGTAACCGCTGCTCGCAGGTGTGTCCTGCCGGTGCCATCAAGCCCATCACTGTTGAACAGAAGTCGGCCACCAAGATTGGCACCGCGGTGTGGACCCATTTCCTGTGTGTTCCCACACGCGACAAGGACGAGGAAGGCAATGCCATTGCTTGCGGCAACTGCGCCCGCCATTGTCCCACTGGCGCCATCACCATGATACAGCTCGACGAGAACGATGAGAACTCACCCATGGTGCCAAGCATCAACGAGGCTAAGTGCATTGGGTGCGGCGCCTGCGAGCACGTGTGTCCTTCGCGACCTGTTTCGGCAATTCATGTCGAAGGCCTTGAAGACCATCGAATGGTATAAGTTTTAAGTTTTAAGTGTTGAGTGTTAAGTTTTAAGTGTAAAATGTTAAGTGTTAAGTAATTCCTTTATAATACTGCAATGAATACCGACAAAAAGCATAATATGAGCCGTCGCCACTTCCTTAAGGTGGCAGGAGGCACGGCAGTGGCATCGAGCGCTGTGCTCGCTGCTTGCAACAGTGACCACGACAGCAGCAATGGTGCTATCGCCGCCAGCGATGTGCCCAAGGGCAAGATGACCTATCGCACCAATCCCAATACTGGCGACCGCGTGTCGCTGCTGGGCTACGGCATGATGCGACTGCCTGTTGAGGGTGGCGACTCGGGGCGCGAGAACCCCGATGCACCCATCGACCAGGAACTGGTGAACAAGGAGGTGGACTTCGCCCTGGAGCATGGTGTGAACTACTTCGACACCTCGCCTGCCTACTGCCAGGGCCGCAGCGAGAAGGCCACTGGAATAGCGCTTAGCCGCCATCCACGCGACAAGTATCTCATCGCCACCAAGCTCTCTAACTTCGACCCATCGACATGGTCGCTCGAGGAGAGCCAGAAGATGTTCTTCAACTCGCTCAAGGAGCTGCAGGTCGACTATGTCGACTACCTGCTCATGCATGGCGTGGGAATGGGCGACGACGGCGTGGAGGAGTTCAACAGCCGCTATATGGACAACGGACTGCTCGACTGGCTCGTGGAGCAGAAGGAGGCGGGCAAGATTCGCAACCTGGGATTCAGCTACCATGGCGATATCGCTGTCTTCGACAACCTGCTGGCATGGCACGACAGTGGCGACTATCACTGGGACTTTGTGCAGATTGAGCTCAACTACCTCGACTGGAAGCATGCTAAGGAGATCAACGAGCGTAACACCAATGCCGAGTATCTCTATGCCGAACTCAAGAAGCGCGCCATCCCTGCCGTGATAATGGAACCGCTGCTGGGCGGGCGACTCGCCAACGTGCCCGACGCCATCGTGGCCGACATGAAACGCCGTGACCCCAGCGCGAGCGTGGCAAAGTGGGCATTCCGCTATGCCGGCACTCCCGAGGGAGTGCTCACTGTGCTCAGCGGCATGACCTATATGGACCACTTGATGGAAAACATCATGACCTACTCGCCTCTCAAGCCCATCAGTGATGAGGAGAACACTTTCCTGGAGAACGTTGCCGACAAACTCGTGGCGCTGCAGACGATTCCTTGCAACGACTGCAAGTATTGCATGCCATGCCGCTACGGACTCGACATCCCCGCCATTTTCCTGCACTACAACAAGTGCATCAAGGAAGGCAACCTCGTGCGCAACGAGAAGGACAGTGAGTACAAGCGCGCCCGCAAGGCATTCCTCGTGGGATATGACTACAGCGTGCCGCGCCTCAGGCAGGCCAACCACTGCATAGGCTGCGGCCAGTGCACACGCCACTGTCCACAGCGCATCGACATTCCCAAGGAACTTGCCAAGATTGACACCTTTGTCGAGAAACTAAAACTCAGCGACAAGAAAGATTAAGGGCACCAATATAAAACAATGAGCACGCTTCTCGCAAGAAGCGTGCTCATTAATTTTTTTGGACTTAGAATGTTGCTCAGTGATGATTATTTAATCACTTTCACAACCTTCTTGCTGCCGTCGTTCATTTGCATTACCACAACGTTTACACCATTGAATGGAGTAGCGCTCTCGATACCCTGGAGGTTGTAGTAACGAACGCTCACAGCATTGGTGGTGTCGAGGTTCTCAATATCGGTTGGTGTGGTTGGGGCAACAAGCACGTTGGCAATATAGTTCTGGAAGTCAAAGTCATAGTCCATGAGGTTGATGCCGTCGGTGCCGTCATTCCAAGCCTCTTTAAGAGTGATGGCGCTCAGCACTTGGTAGTACTGTCCGTTCTCAAAGCTAACGTTGCCAGCCCATTCGGGGTTAACTGTCATGCTCTGACCTTGTGTGCTGTGACCTGGAGCAAATGCGCGCAGGGTGCCTTCTTTCTCATTCCAGTAACCAAGCACCTTAACAACCTGGTTAACCTTGAGACGCTCGATTTCCTCGTCGAGGCTCACGGTAGCAATCTCATAGCTTACAGCGGTCTCACCAGCCTCGGGAACGGCTGTTACAGTGAGGTAGGGGTTGAGCTCGATATCCTTGAGAACACCCTTGAGAGTGCCGCCCTTGATATAGTCGTTGTAGAAGGCTTCCTCGCTCTCTTCGTCAAACTCTACACGAATCCAGTTCTCACCGTCGGTGAGGAAAGCATAGCTGGCTGCGTTGGCAATCTCCACCACTGCGAGGTCGTCGCTGATGGTGTACTCAGTGTCGTTAACACCGCTTTCCAGCACCTGGGCAAGGGTAGTGCCCTCAACTACAGGCTCAGCAGCGATTGTTGCAAACTCGGCCTTTGGCAGGAAGTATTGTAAACCACCATAGGTGTCGTAGGCATAGTAACTGGTTGCTGTGGTTGAGCTTTGGCTTTCGCCCAGCCAGTAGGTCTTGTCACAATTAGTGCTCATCTCAAGACTAACAACCTCTACTGCGAGGTTTCCACCATTGTAGACGATGGGCTCATCGAAGATGAACTCAAGTTCATTAGTAGTGTTGCTTGGAACGCATGTTCCTGCAATGGTCATCTCGGTAATCTTGTCCTCGCCACCATTGGTTTCAAAGACTGTTTGGTCGGTCTCTTTCAATGAGATTTGAAGTTTGCCGCCAGTGGCTTTGACATTGCTTTGGGCAAAGAACTTAATGCCAGTGATCTTGCGACCTTCGAGGCCGGTGAGTTTCTCGGCTGGATAGATAATCTGTGACTCAACCAGATAAGTGTCGGCCCAGAAGGAATAGAATGGAACATAGATGCTAGATGCTGTACCATCGCAAACCACAACTTCGGTGGTAGGCTCGGTGGCGGTACCGTTCAGGGCAACAGCAACGGGCTCTTGCTCGCCAATGGTGACAGTGAGGGTGGCCTCGTTGGTGCCTTCCTCGGTTGGAGCGTAAGTGACAGTAAAGTCTTTGCTCTCTCCAGCGGCAATCTCGGTGGCTTCCTCAATGCTGAATGGAGCCTCAAGAGCGCTGAATACTGGAGTGAAGGCAGTGTTGCCAGTGTTGGCAACGGTGATAGTGCCTGTTGTGGTTTTCTCGGCAGGAATAGTGAAGCTCAAAGACTCGGGAGTTACTGTTCCGCTAACGACAGAAGCCACTACGGTGCCCTTGACGGTCACGTCGTTGATAGCCTCGGCATTGCCATTCTCATCGGTGATGGCCACACTGGCAGTGTACTCGCCAGCAGCAGTGCCCTCGGGGGCAGTGAATGTGAAGGTGTACTCGCGCGACTGTTTCTTCTCAAGCTCGGTAGCCTCGGCGGGAGTGAATGTGAACATGCCGGCGTTGTCACCGCTAAGGGTGATAACAGGCTTCACAGTTTGGTTGCCAGTGTTCTTGACAACGAGAGTCTGGGTTGCAGTTACTGCACCATTGCCAATGACGCTACCACAGTCAATATCCTTGCTCGATGTAACCTCCATTGAGTAAACATCCTCTACAGGAGCAGCGTTCTCATAGTTGAACTTAATCTTAGGAAGGAAGATCGAGCGTTGTTGTGTGGTATTGTAAGAATAATAGCTCTGATAGGTCGATTGCTCGGTGCCATAGAAAGTGGTTGTGCCATAACCGCCTTTGAGTGTGGCAACATCAAGAAGCAGGTCGCCACCTTCATAAACGAAGGGCTCGTCAAGAGTGATAGTCCACTCGGTTAGAGAGGGTTGTTTCTCCTCGGGCATCACGATGGTTGCCACAGCCTGATAACCTTCGCGTCGCTCAGGTGGCTGGCTATATTCAGGTGAGCTGGCTTCTAGATTGCCAAGTGAGAATGTAATCTGAGCATCGTTGCCACTATTCTTGTAGAAATTGATTCCGTCTTTGGGATAGAAGGTTATTGCAGTAATTTGCTTTCCTTCAAGACCTTTAACCATATCGTAAGGATAGATCATCTGATTGATTTGGTTGGCATCAAACCAATTGCCATAAACAGGCAAATAGACACTCGTCTGATTTCCATCGCTTGCAATCAACTCATAAACAGCACTACCTGTAACAGGAAGTGAGAACGAGATACCATGTCCACAATCAATACTTACAGTGCCAGAGTAGTCGCCTTTAGCCTGTGGGTTGAACACTACAGGAATGTTAACCTGAGCCTTAGAAGCGAGTTCGGCGCTTGCATAGGTGGTTGAGAAGCCGTCGCCCGAGACAGTTACGGTGGGGGTGAATGCGTTCAAACCAGTGTTGCGAAGAACAACATTAAGAGTTTTGTTGCTGCCCACTGAGATTGATCCAAACTCAAGCTTATCATTTGGGGTCACTTTGGCGGCATACTCCTCGTTTGTAGGAGTATCATAACTGAATGTTGCCTCGGGCAAGAAGTTCACATTCTTGTTGCCATTAGTCAAAGAAGAACCATAGGTGTGATAGCTTGCATTCTCAATTGCCTCACCATAGAAATAGATGTGAGGGCAATTAGAACCCTTGGAAGTCAATAAGCACTCAATAGCAAGATTTCCACCATTATATTCTAATGGAGTGTCAAATGTGATGACACATTTCACGCCATCTTTACCAGGAACACCGTTAAAGACCTCGGTCAGCCCGGTTGTGTAATGTCCCGATGGAGTGGTTTCTTCTACCTCACCAATAGAAACCTTCATTGAACCTCCTGATAAAGCAGTGTAATCAGAGTTGGCGTAAAAACTGATTGAGTTAATGGTACCACCTTGCATGTTGGTCAACAATTCAGCTGGATAAATCATCGTGTTTTTAAAGCCTGTGTCATAGTAGTAACCATAGAGAGGAACGTTCTCATTGGTAGCAGTTCTTCCGGTTACAACCGTCAACTCGTCGGCTCTTGCTGCCGAAAAGCACGCAACAAAAGCCAACATAAAAAATAGAATTTTTTTCATTGTTGAATTTGTTTTAGGTAAAAATATATGTTAACTGAAAAAAGTGAGTATTTGGGTTTAGTTTATGTCTTAGAAAATTGTGTATAAATTTGTTGTGGTGTGCAAAGGTAATAAAAACTATGTGATAATCAACTAAAATCACGGCAAAACTATTGAGTGAAAGCCTATTTTAGTTGATTTAGTTGTTTTTCTTGCGCTTGTTGTATTTTATCTCGTCGTTGTCGGCCGACGACTGGTTGTTGCCCTTGGCAGTGTACTTCTTGCTTGTCTTGCTGCCACTGGTGGACTGAGTGCTGTTTTGCTTTTGCTTCTCTTGGTCAAGGCGCTCTTGCTGGGCCTGCTCGAGGTCGCTGCGGCGCTTTTGCGGGTCAACGAGGTTGCTGCCGGCAGCGTTGTGCTGCTGGTTCTCCTTTTGGTTTCTCATGCGCTCCTGGGCGTTTTGCCTGGCTCGATTCTTGGCTTCCTCTTGCTGACGCTTGAGTTCTTGCTCCTGGCGCTTGCGCTCCTTCTCCTGAGCTTTGCGCTCTTCTTGCAACCGCTTTTTCTCCATCTCCTGGCGCTTCTTCTCGATCTCTCGCTGGCGCTTCTCAATTTCCTTGCGTTGCTTCTCTTCTTCTTTTTTGGCCTTTTCTTGTGCCTTGCGCTCCTCTTCACGCCGCTTTTCTTCCATCTTCTGGCGCTTGCGTGCGTTTTCCTCGCCTCGACGCTGCACCTCTAGGTCTTCCTTGCTCATGGCGTTGTAGTTCACCTCTTGGCGCTTCTTGGGCCGTGGCACGGGGATCTCTTCCTCATGGCGCACCTTGGGTCGTGGCACATAGTCGTTGCGCTGTTTAACCCTGCCGCGCGGGCGGTTGTGGTAGGTGATGTCCTTGAGGCTGCAGCCACGGTTAAAGCGGCTCAGGTCGACGAGGGCGTCGATGCCCGTGATGCGGCCTCGGTCGCTAAACTGCCACAGTATCCACTTGGCGCCAAAGTAGAGCTGTGGCTCGCTCTTGCTGTAGCGGGCTATAAAAAGGGGATATCGTGCAAACTGTGATCCCAGGTAGTTGTTGAAGTAGCTGCTGCTGGTGTAGATCATGGGTTTGCAGCCATAGTATTCCTCAAGCAGTTGGGCAAACTTCATGACGCTGTCCTGCAGTTGTTTGATGGTCCATCCCTCGCGGGTTTCCACGTCGAGGAGCGGGATGAGGTCCTGCTCGTCGGGGCGCACCATACTGATGAAGTTCTCAAACTGGCTTTGTATCGTTGTTGAGGTGCGCATGAAGTGGTAGCTGCCCACCTTCACGCCATGCCTGCGGGCATTCTCAAGGTTCCTGCGATAGCGGTGCTGCTTGTGGGTAGCACCCTCGGTGGCCTTGATGTAGACATACTTGATGTTTGGGTCGTGAGCAGTAGCTTCCCAGTTAATATCTTTTTGATAATTAGACACATCAATGCCATCGTAGATGAGCGTGGCACTGTTGCTGTAGTTCTTGTCGCCCACCAGTTGCACCTCATGGTCGTCGTCACTGGCGAAGCATGAAAAGGACATTAGAAGGCAAAATATCGATAGAAAATATACTCGCATACTCGTTTCGTTTAAGATTGTAGGCGCAAAGATAATGATTTTCTAAGAATTACACACCCTTTTTTGCGGCTTTTTTGTTTTTCCCGCTCTTTGCTTGACTGTAAGTTGGTTAGGGTGAGTAAACTTTTTGCTGTTGCTCGAGTCTTAGCATAGAGGGGGAGCGACACCTGTGCCGCCACGCTCTTTGTGTTGTTTTTTTATAAATTATTAATCATTGCGATTGTGTGAATGATAGGTTTTATTTGTACTTTTGCAACAGAATATAAATTAATCAAAATATCATTAAGATGAAACGCATAGTATTAATGCTTATTGCTGTGGTTCTGTGCCAAATGGCAGCCATGGCTCAGCCTAAGGCTACCTTCAAGGAGATGGTCTACGACTTTGGCACAATCAAGGAGTCGAAGGGACAGGTGAAGCACACCTTTGAGTTTACCAACACCGGCAACACTCCGTTGCTCGTTCTCGATGCCGTGGCATCGTGCGGTTGCACACGTCCCAGCTACACTGCTAAGCCCGTGAAGCCAGGCAAGAAAGGCAAGATTGAGGTTACCTTCAGTCCCGCTGGCCGTGCTGGCACCTTCCGCAAGACCATCAAGGTGAAGAACAACAGCCCTGAGAAGGTGATTTCGCTCGTTATCACTGGAACGATTATCCCCAAGAGCCGCGAGAAGAAGTAATGATTCGTGGCTTGTCAATCGCTCTTGCCGCTGCGCTGCTTGTGCTGCCCTTAGGGGCTCATGCCCAAGCCCAGGCGCAATGGGACAAGACCTTGCACGACTTTGGCACTTTCCATGAGAGCCAGGGCAACAGGTCGTGTGCCTTTGCGGTAAAGAACGATGGCGACTCGCCACTGGTGCTCACGAGGGTGCTCTCGTCGTGCGGATGCACGGTGGCAAAATATGACACCGAGCCCATCATGCCGGGCAAGAGCGGCACGGTGGAAATCACCTATAGCCCTACTGGTCGGCCAGGCCCCTTTGAGAAGGCGGTTTGGGTTTACTCTAATGGCGAGCCTCGCAAGACGCGGCTGGCGGTCAAGGGAGTGGTGGTGGGCACTGCCGAGACGGTGTCGCAGTACTTCCCAGTCGCCGCTGGCGACCTGCATTTCACCACACTCACCATCGCCACTGGCGAGGTGAAGAAGGGCTTGATGCGGCAGGAGTCGACCGTGGCCTACAACGGCGGCAGCGACACTATCGTGATAGGCTTTGACAACAACACGAGCCACATCACCTGCCAGTCGGTCCCCGATACTATCGCGCCTGGCGGGATAGCGAGCCTGTCGTTCTTCTTCGACAGCCTGCGCTCGCCCGTGTGGGGTATCAACGACGACAATGTGACCATAGTGGCGACACCGCTGCATGGCAACAAAGCGCCCAGTAACATCAACCTAAACATGGTGACCAATGTGGTGGAGGATTTCTCGCAGCTCACCAGCGAGGAACTCGCCAGCGCTCCGGTGTGCAGCCTTTCTTCCACCCGACTGCTTATCGAAAACATTGAACGAGGGAAGACGGCAGCGGGCACGGTTGTGGTGGAGAACTCCGGCAAGAGCAACCTGGTGATAAGGCGCGCAATGCCTGCCTGCAAGGCAGTGGTTGCCAAGGTCGACAAAACACTGCTCAAACCTGGCGAGAAGGCAAAGGTGAGGGTAAATGTCTATCCCGCACAGCTGCAGGGCAATGTGCTGAACACGCAGTTCACACTCATCACAAGCGACCCCGCCAACCCACGCATCACAGTGAGAGTGGTGGGGGAAATTAAGTAGCGCCTGCGGCGCGAGGATCGGGGATCGGGGATCGAGGCATTGTAGGGACAAGGCGTGCCTTGTCCGCCAGCCTGTGGGGAGCGTTAAGATTGTAGGGACATGGCTGTGTCCACCCGGCGTAATAAATATCAAGAGCTCAACTTTTTAATTCCAATATAATAATGGCAAATAGCAAGGTTACACAACATACAGTACAGGAAAATGACAAGCGTTTCTTCTCTCAGCAGGAGCAGGAGGAGATAGCTAAGCACCACAATGTGGAAACGCCCAATATCGAGCACCCCGAGAACGACGAGCAGTACACGGGGCTTCAGGTGAACGCGGGCATCGAGCAGATGCCCATTGTGAACCCCTACATGAAGCGTCGCAAGCGCCGTCCGCAGCTGTCGGTGAACGACTATGTGGAGGGCATCCTCAAGGGAAACACCACGGTGCTGGGGCAGGCGGTGACGCTGGTCGAGAGCCTTAATGCCGACCATCAGGCAATAGCACAAGAGGTTATTGAGAAGTGTCTGCCTCATACGGGCAAGTCGCGCCGCATAGGCATCACTGGTGTGCCAGGCGCTGGCAAGAGCACGTCGATCGACGTGTTTGGACTGCATGTGCTGCAGGATGAGAACGCCAAGCTCGCCGTACTTGCCATCGACCCCAGCAGTGAGCGCAGCAACGGCTCTATCCTTGGCGACAAGACCAGGATGGAGAAACTCTCGGTACATCCCAGGGCTTTCATTCGCCCTTCACCCTCGGCAGGTTCGCTGGGTGGTGTGGCGCGCAAGACGCGCGAGACCATCGTGCTGTGTGAGGCGGCGGGCTATAACAATATCTTTGTCGAGACCGTGGGAGTGGGGCAGAGCGAGACTGCCGTTCACTCGATGGTCGACTTCTTCCTGCTCATCCAGCTCGCTGGCACTGGCGACGAGCTGCAGGGCATCAAGCGTGGCATCATGGAGATGGCCGACGGTATCGTCATCAACAAGGCCGACGGCGACAACCTCGAGCGCGCCAATCTTGCGGCGGCGCAGTTTCGCAACGCGCTGCACCTCTTTCCCTTGCCACCAAGCAAGTGGAGTCCCGAGGTGCTGTGCTACTCAGGCTACTATGAACTGGGCATCAAGGAGGTGTGGGACATGATTGACCGCTACTTCGACCACGTGAACCGCAACGGTTACTTCATGCGCAAGCGCAGCCAGCAGGAGAAGTACTGGATGTTTGAGACCATCAACGAGCA
>ONIY01000048.1 GCA_900318065.1 uncultured Prevotellaceae bacterium | reverse complement strand
ATAGTCCTGGGCATCATCCTGGCAATGGAGCTGCCACAGCGCCTCTTCTCCCACAACCACCGCACACACTAGAAATTGCCCCACCGCGCGACAACGGAGGGTGTTGCAAAACTATACAAACCACAGATTTTTCAGATTAAACAGATTATATGTATTTTATAATCCTGTATTTCAAGCGATTAAAAAATTTGTTTAATCTGTTTAATTTGTGGTTTTTATTTTAATTGGAGTTTTGCAACAGCCTCAGAGTTGTGGAAGCAACTGACGCTGGGGGCTTCGACACCTCCCATGCACTGTCGCTGAAGGCGACCCCTTACAGCACTCGTCGCTGTTTGTCATACTCCCCCCAGCCCCCTCTATCTTAGAGGGGGAGTCTTCAATTCCTTCATTTTTGACCCCAAAATCACATAATTCACTCATTTTTGACCCAAAAAATCACATAATCCACTCATTTTTGACCCAAAAAATCACATAATTCACTCATTTTTGACCTCAAAAATCACATAATCCACTCATTTTTGACCCAAAAAATCACATAATTCACTCATTTTCGACCCCAAGAAATCACATAATTCCCGTTTTTAGTGTGGCCAGGACGTCCCCGAAGAAGAGAGCTGTGAGATAGGCTGGCCGTAGGCCAGGACGTCCCCAGAGGGGACGAAGTGAGTTAACCTCACGGCGCGTACCCCGAAGGGGTGCGTGGCGTGAGGATTGAGCAAATCCATCCAACTGATGGGCCCCGAAGGGGGCCAACACTTGCCGTCATGAAACCACACAAGAGTGATGGATTGGGTGGATGTTGTTGACCCTCTTGCGAGCCCTCTTGCGAGGCTCGGAATATGGGAAAAACTCACGATCCCCCACGCTGTGCACCCCTTCGGGGTACACACCGCGGGGTTGCATCATTTCGCCCCCTTCGGGGACGCTTTGGCCTACGGCCAACTCGCAATAGCCAAAGCCTCCACCACGCTTTTCATTCTAAAACCAACCCAAACAATGGCAGACAGTTGTTATAAACTTATTATCAGATAATTATAAGGATTTGGCAGATTTTTATCGGACATCCCGATTTTTTATGTACCTTTGCCTGAAACTTTCTAACACATTTTCATTATGATCAAGGATTTCAATTTTTATGCCCCCACGCGAGTGGTGTTTGGCCGTGAGTCGGAGAAGAAGATTGGTGAACTGGTGGCTGCCTGCGGCGGCAAGAAGGTGCTCATCCACTATGGTGGAGGCTCGGCGCAGCGGTCGGGACTGCTCGACGTGGTGCGTGAGCAGCTGCGTGGTGCCGGCATCGAGTTTTGCGAGCTGGGCGGCGTGGTGCCCAACCCATTGCTGTCGAAGGTGCGCGAGGGCATCGACCTGTGCCGCCGCGAGCAGGTAGACTTCATCCTCGCCGTGGGTGGAGGCAGCGTGATCGACTCCTCCAAGGCCATAGGCTACGGCGTGCCCTACGACGGCGACGTGTGGGACTTCTGGGCTGGGAAAGCCGTGCCCAAGCAGTGCCTGCCCATTGGCGTGGTGCTCACCATCCCCGCCGCCGGTAGCGAGATGTCGTCGAGCTGCGTCATCACTGCCGACGAGGGACTGCTCAAGCGAGGCATCAACAGCGACCTGTGCCGATGCCGCTTTGCCGTGATGAACCCCGAGCGCACTTTCACCTTGCCACCCTACCAGACGGCAGCCGGCGCTACCGACATAATGATGCACACCATGGAGCGATACTTCTCAAAATATGAGGACATGACACTCACCGACGCCATCAGCGAGGCATTGCTGCGCACCGTCAAGGACGCGGCACTAGTGGTGCTGAGCAACCCCGAGGACTATCGCCATCGCGCGCAAATCATGTGGGCGGGCTCGCTGGCACACAACGACCTCACCGAGTGCGGTACCGAGAAAGACTTCGCCACTCACCGCCTCGAGCATGAGCTCAGCGCACTCTTTGGCGTCACCCATGGCGCAGGACTAGCGGCAATATGGCCCGCATGGGCACGATATGTCAAGGACAAGCACCTGAGCCGATTCGTGCAGTTTGCCGTCAACGTGATGGGAGTGCCTAACGACTTCTCGCACCCTGACGAGACTGCCGAGCGAGGCATCTGCGCCGTCGAGGAGTTCTATCGCCAGATAGGCATGCCCACCACCATCCACGAGTTGCTGGGCCGCGACATCACCCCCCAGGAGATCGACACAATGGTCGACAAGTGCTCACGCGGCAACACCATCACCATTGGAGCCATGGAAGTGCTCGACGCCAAAGCCATGCGCGACATCTACATCCTGGCACGATAAGACTTTCTTTAATGCACAATTCATAATGCATTGAAGAAAGGCGCAGCCACGATTGTGCATTATGAATTGTGCATTGTTTAGAACGACTGCATGTCGACGAGGTGCTTGTAGGTGCCGTTCAGTGCTATGAGTTCGTCGTGGCGGCCTTGTTCCACCACTTTTCCCTCGTGCATGACGACGATGAGGTCGGCGTTCTTGATTGTCGAGAGTCGGTGTGCGATGACCAGCGTGGTGCGTCCATGCATGAGGTTGTCGAGGGCTTCCTGCACCAGGTGTTCACTCTCAGTGTCGAGAGCCGAGGTGGCCTCGTCGAGGATGAGGATGGGCGGGTTCTTGAGGATGGCGCGGGCAATGCTTATGCGCTGCCGCTGGCCGCCCGAGAGTTTGCAGCCACGGTCGCCAATGTTGGTGTCAAATCCCTGCTCGGTTGCCATGATGAAGTCGTAGGCGTTGGCTATGCGTGCCGCCTGTTCCACCTCCTCGCGCGTGGCGTTCTCCACTCCAAAGGCGATGTTGTTGTAGAACGAGTCGTTGAAGAGAATCGCCTCCTGGTTCACGTTGCCCATGAGGGCACGAAGCTGTGCCACGCGGTAGTTGCGCAGGTCCACACCGTCGATGGTGATGCAGCCCTCGTTCACGTCGTAGAATCGCGGCAGCAGGTCGGCAATGGTGGTCTTTCCCGAGCCACTCTGCCCCACGAGCGCCACCGTCTTGCCACAGGGGATGTCGATGCTCACGCCGTCGATTACCCAAGCGTCCTCGTAGCGGAAGCGCACGTCACGATAGCTGATGCCCTGCTTGAACGCGGTTAGATCGACAGGCTGAATGGGGTCGGTGATAGGGTTCTCGGCATTCATTATCTTGTCGATGCGCTGCATCGAGGCAAGTCCGCGCTGGATGTTGTAGCTTGCCTTGGAGAAATCCTTGGCGGGATTGATGATGCTGTAGAATATCACCATGTAGTAGATGAACTTGGGAGCCGTGATGGCGTCGGTGCCATTGAGGATCAAAGTGCCTCCAAACCACAGCACAATGGCGATGGTGGCGGTGCCCAGGAACTCGCTCATGGGGTGGGCGAGCTCGTAGCGGCGGCTCATGCGCCGCGACAGGTTGCGATATTTCTCGTTCTCGCCGGCAAAGCGGTTCTTCACCTTCTCCTCGGCGTTGAACGCCTTGATGATGCGCAGTCCGCTAATGGTCTCCTCGATGTTGCTCATGATGGTGCCCAGCTGGTTTTGCTGCTCGAGCGACACGCGCTTGAGGTACTTGCCCACACGGCCCATGATCAAGCCGGCAACAGGCAGCAAGATGAACACAAAGAGCGTCAGCTGCCAGCTCACGAAGAGCATCATTGCCAGGCACACCACTATCATGATGGGGTTCTTGAACATCATGTCGAGCGACATCATCACCGAGTTCTCCACCTCGGTAACGTCGCCGCTCATGCGGGCCATCACGTCGCCCTTGCGCTCACTGGAGAAGAAGCCTATGGGCAGCGACACCATCTTGTTGTAGATCATCGCCCTGAGGTCGCGCACCACGCCCGTGCGCAGCGATATCATGAAATAGGCAGCCATATAGGCGGCGCCAGTCTTGAGGCCCGTCATCACCACCAGTGCGGCGGCGATGCACGCCAGCGCCACACTCCTGCCACTGCTGGCTATGATGCTTTGCACATAGTAGTAGAAGTTGTTGACCACCACCTTGTCGATGCTCGCTGAGCCCCACGGGGTGTAGTTGTAGTGAGCAGTGTTTAGCCCAAAGAGCATCTCCAGGATGGGGATGATAAGGGCAAACGAGAAGAGCGTGAGCAGCGCGGCAAGGATGTTGAACACGATGTTCAACGCCAGCTGCTTCTTATAGGGTGGCACAAAGCGCCGTAATATCTTGAAGAATCCTTTCATTGGTAGAGTAGTTGAGCAGTTGAATAGTGGAGTAGTGGAGTAGTAAAATAGTTAAGTGGTTGTATAGTAACGTAGTTTTTTACTTCAGGTTGCAAATATACAACTTTTTTATTAATCTATCGCTTGAGCCTGATGATGTCGCCCTTGTGTAGGGTGGCATCGGGCTTGAGGTTGTTGAGCTTTGCCAGGTCCTTGAGGCGCACTCCATAGAGCTGCGAGATGTACCACAGCGACTCGCCGTTGGCCTCGACACGATACTCGTAGTGCTCGCCCTGCGCCTCGCTGTGCTTCTTGTTCACGTAGATGATGTCGCCCACCTGTGGCTGCTCCTGGGCACTGGCAAGGTCGTTGTAGTCAAGTAGCTTGCTCAGCTTGATGTTATACTCTTGGGCAATGTCCTGGTAGTTGTCGCCCAGCACCGCCATAATGTAGTTCAGGCCGTTGCGGCGCTTGGTGGGGTGCTTGAGCACAGGCCGCTCTTGGCGCTTGCGTCGCTCGTGCTGCTCGTGGTGTTTCTTTTCCTCCCTGACAACGGGTTTCTCATCGACCAGCAAGTCGAGACGATAGGTCTCAATCATGCTGATGAGCTTCTCGGCATAGAGAGGGTCGGTGGCATAGCCGCAGCGCTTGAGGCCATGAGCCCAGCCGCGGTAGTCGGTGATGTCGAGCGAGAAAAGTTCCTGGTATCGCTTTCCTTTCAAGAACTTAGAGTGGTCGAGATAGGAGTCGTGCACGGTGCGGTACTTGCGGTAGCACGTGGTGCCAATGTGGGTGCTGTCGCCACGATAGCTGCGGTGGCACTTCACCCCAAAGTGATTGTTGCCCTCACGCGCGAGGCGGCTCGTGCCGGCAGCACTCTCGAGCAGTCCCTGCGCCAGTGTGATACTCACCGGAATGCCATTGTTGCGCTGCTCAATGAGGGCGGCATTTTTATACTTGTCGATGTAGTTATACACGTCTTCACGGGTCACCGACAGCGCTATAAGGTTAAAAAACAATGAAAAAAGCAGGCAAAAAGCAATTTTTTTCTTGATAATTGAAAAATTATCAATATATTTGCGATTGCTATTATAAATCTTAAACATCATGACCGAAAAGAATTTTGTCACAAAGATACACATTTACTCTTATAATGAGCTAAGCGATGAGGATAAAAATCTTGTCGACATGGCTAAAGAGGCAACAAAGGCCAGTTATGCCCCCTACAGCAAATTCCAGGTGGGGTCGGCGCTGTTGCTCAACAACGGAGTAAAGATTATAGGTGCCAACCAGGAAAACGCTGCCTTTGCAGGCACCTGCGGTGAGCGCAGTGCATGCTACAACGCTGGGGCCAACTATCCCGGCGTGCCCATCAAGAAGATTGCCATAGCGTCGTTCACACGTGGCGACTTTGTGGAAATGCCCACAGCCCCCTGTGGCGTGTGCCGCCAGGCCTTGCTTGAGTTTGAGACCCAAGCCAGTCAGCCCATCGAGGTGATACTCGTGGGCAAGAACATCATTTACAAACTCGACAGCATCAAGTCGCTATTGCCACTGGCATTCAGCGAGTTCTAAAATTTGTTATGAAACACCTCGTTCTCACTTTCTTGGTTTTTGCTACTGCAATGGCCACTATTGTCGTGTCGCATGCTCAAGAGCGCCCGGCGATGCACACCATCGAGGCCATCAACGACAGTATCATCGACGAGGGTCACAACCTGTACCTCTACGACAAGCTCAACTGGGTGATGAGCGATGCCTACAAGCAAATGTGCTCCTCAAAGACTGCGTCGCTGAGCGTGGTGGGACAGCTCAACGACACTCTCATGAGCGGCATCATGATTGACGTGGAGCAAGTGAAGTGTGTGTTTGAGTGCCGCCTCAACCTCAACACGGGCGAGATAGAGCCCTTTAACCTGGTGAGAGGCCTCACCCCCCAGGAGATAGCACGTGCCGAGCGGCAAATCGACCTGCTCGACAAGGTGAGTAAGCTTGATGACATCGTCAACATCAAGGAGGCAGGCAACCTAAACATCGACGTTGTTGAGATAAATCCCAATCTCGTGCGCGTTTACCTGCTACAAGGCACCAATAAGTCGAAGCTCATCCCCTTTGGCAACGACTACTCCCTTGACTTTGATGCCAAGGGCAACCTCATAGCCCGGCGCAAGTACCATGACTCCTTCATTCCCATCGACTTTAGCGGCAAAGAGGGCAACATCAGGAAATGCACCCACTCTCACCTCGACGAGGATCCTTACATCACCCCCACCGACGTTGCCACCTTCCTCCTCTACGGTCACGACCTCTATGGCATGAACACCTTCTCGGTTTACAGTAAGGCACTTAAATGCTATTTCACCTACAACGCCGAGACCTCGACCATACTGCTCGTCGATGATGATGAGGGAATGAAATAAATTGGGCACTTATTTAAAATTAATGTGATATATTGTTGTCAAATTGATTTTATTTCGTAACTTTGCACTACTGAAAAAGGTTGGTGAGAGCAAAATGCTATAACTATAGCTAATAATATAACTGTTTGACATCAGTAAATTTAGTTGCTAACTACTTAATAGACAAGAGGACACGATATTGAAGATTTCTATTGAAAAAACCGATATTCAGCGCATGCCGCAAGTGATGTTTCCTGGCGACATACACGTCATCGACTCTATTTATCACGTGAAGGAAGCGGTGAGAGTGCTGAGTAACAGCCCGTTAGTGGGCTTTGACACCGAGACGAAACCTTCGTTTCGCAAGGGGGTTGTTCACAAAACTGCATTAATTCAAATCTCCACCATCGACGAGTGTTTCCTGTTTCGCTCATGCAAGATAGGGATGCCCGACGTGCTGGCACAGTACCTTGCCTCGGCCGAGCACAAGAAGGTGGGGCTCTCGCTGCACGACGACTTCAAAATAATGCGCAAACTCAGCAACATGGAGCCGGCAGGATTTATCGACCTGCAAGACGTGGTGGGCGACTATTGCATTACCGACATCAGCTTGCAGAAGATCTATGCCATCCTCTTTGGCGGCAAGATTGCCAAGGGCCAGCAACTCACCAACTGGGAAGCGCCCGAACTGTCGGCCGCCCAGCAAAACTACGGCGCTGTGGACGCCTGGGCATGCCTGAAAATATACAACTACCTCTCGCAAGGACTCTTTAATCCTAATCTATCACCATATATTGTAAACGAAGATGACACCCAGCAAGAAGAAAAGCAAGATTAAGCGTTCGGTAATATTTCCCATCATCATGCTCGCCTACCTCGCCGCTATGGCATGGATAGGCCGCGACCGCTTGGAGCGAGGCGAGTATCTCTACTACTTTGGAATCATTGGCATAGGGCTGGTGATCATTGTCCTGCTCTACCTCTCCCTGCGCAAGAAAGAGGAGCTGCAACAACGCCGCGAGGAAGAACAATACGGCACCTACGACGACGATAAAAACGGCAACCAACAAGACCAAAAGTGAAGAAAAAAGAACTGTCCTCTTTTTCTTTACATCCTTTTGGGAATGATATGAGGAAGGGTGCTCATAAGTGCAAATTGTTATAGATACATTGCCATGTATGGCGGCACAAGAAGCACGTCTCCGTCTTTTCTCAAATCTTTAGTATATATTAGGTAACTCTGAAGAATGCGATTTGAGAATTTTGCCTTAAAAGCATCAAGCGAAGCATGAGTCTTGTAACCCGACGACTTAACCTCAATGGGGCATATCTTGTTGCCTCTGGAAAGAATAAAATCTATCTCGTAGTTGTGCTTTCCATCTTTAGTTGGCCAAGTGTGATAAAATAATTTATTACCTCCGACTGTCAAGATTTGTGCCACAAGATTTTCATAAACATATCCTATATCGGCCGATAGTTTATCGCTTAATAGTTTTTGATAAATAATATTCTCTGTCGCATTTTTATCCCAGAAAGCCAGTGTTATAAATAACCCTGTATCGGCTAAGAACATTTTGTATTGAGAATAATCGGCATGCATTGGCAAGCCAATATTTGGGTCATTAGCATGATGAGCAAAATTCACGGTTAAACTATCCTCCAAGTTCCTGAGCAGTTCAGCCAACGTTTCTTTGTTCTCGCTACGTCCCAGTACACTTGTGGCTTGATAACGCGAGGCATTTTTGGAAAGTTGTGCAGGTATTTCACTGAATAATTGTGTTATTTTCCCTGAGGAATCAATTTTCAGAAAATCATCAAAGTATAATTCTATAATTTCTCTTTTCTTGATGTCAACTTCTGTAAGATTGTTGGTTCTTATATAAGTCTCTACAGCTTGAGGCATACCTCCAACAAGCATGTAGAGCCTCATGTCTCTGAGAAGTTTCCTTGTTACAGCTTCGCCTAGAGAGGTCTTGCTATTAAAGGCTGTTTGAAGGAGAGGTATGGTAGCTGTATCACCCAGTGCCCACCTGAATTCCTCATAGTCCATAGGATACATTATTAGTCTTGTCTCCTCGCTGGGAATAACAATATTTTGAGTGTTTTTCTTGATTGAAAGTAACGAGCCTGTCTCTATAAAATCATATCGATGGTCTTTTACAAGATATTTTATCGCTTGCCTTGCTTGAGGGCACAGCTGAATCTCATCAAATATTATAACTGAACGACGTTCATACAAATTGACACCATATATAAATTGCAACTGCATGAAGAAATTGTTTCGGTCTGAAATATTATTTACAGCCTCCCACAGAGCTGCTGGCGCATCGGCAAAATCTACAACAATATAACTGTCATATTCGTTACGAGCAAATTGTTCAGCTATAGTTGATTTTCCAACTCGTCGCGCACCTTTAATAAGCAATGCAGTAGAGCCCTTCTTGCTTTCTTTCCATTCCAGCATTTTATCGTAAATCTTACGCTTGAATATTATTCTTTCTGATTCCATTATTCTATATAAATTATTCTTTTAGAGGGCAAAGATACTTAGTTTTGCTGAAATCTCAAATTTTTTTTCATGATTTTTGTATGGATTCTCAAGTTTTATTTTGTATTTTTTGTATGGATTCTCAAGTTTTACATTATTTTATGTCATTTCCCACAATTTTTTGAGCCGTTTTCTGTAGTTTCCCAAAATAATTTTGCAGCATTATTGCGTTTTTATTATTGAAAAGGTATATTATTCGAGTGCCAAATCGATGATTTTTTCTTTGATTTGGCACTCGAATAATGAACCCGAATAGGTCTTTAGACTACTATATGTAGTTTCTTTAAGGGTCTATTTGTTTGATAATGATTGAATTATCTTTTTTTACCTATCTATCATGGGTTTTAGTAGTAGTTCGAATATGTTGCGGTGGATGATGCGGTAGTGTGGGTGGTAGGCGGCATTGTAGGCACGGCTGTGGTGTACTGCCTGGTTCTCCAGGCTTGCCTTGTGCAGCAAGTCGCGCTCGCTGTCCCCAAAGCCAGGCTTTATTGCATCAATCACCTCGATGATGGTGTTCCACTTGGCATCCCATTCCACGGCAGGCTCTTGTCGCGCGGCAGCGCTGTCGAGGAATGCCTGCAGCAGTTCCTGGGCTGTTATGAGATTGTCTTTCACGGCTTTCAAGTAAACCCTCACATAGTTGCCTTCGAGTCCAATGGGCTCATAGTATAGGCCGCCTCGCTCGTCGCCCATGACGGTGAGTTCGTGGTCAAGATACTTGCGCACGGCTGCAGTATCGGTAATCATGTGCTCAGGCCCAAAATGCTCTTGATAGAACGCCTTGTATACGTCTTGCAGCGTCGATTGTGGATAAACTGCCAGTTGATGCTCAATAGCATGTCGCAACTGCATTTTGTCAATCTCCTGGGCACTTGACACAAAGAAGCCAAAAGTCATTATCAATATGGTGATTGCTGTTTTCATTGAATTGTTGCCATTAGTTCGAAGGGCAGAGCGCTGGTTATTTGGGCATTGTAGAAGTTGCCTGGGGTGAGAGACTTGGACTTCTCAATTAGTACTTCGGGGTCGACCTCGGGAGAGTCGTACTGGGTGCGGCCCACGTAGTATTCGTCTTCCTCGCGGTCGATAATAACCCGCTGGGTGGTGCCCACTTTGCTCTCTTGAATCTCCATTGAGATAGATTCCTGCAAGTCCATAAGTGCCTCAAGACGAGCCTGTTTTACATCTTGCGGAATATCGTCGGTTAGATTATTGGCAGCCCATGTGCCAGCCTCTTCGCTGTAGGCAAAAGCACCCATGCGCTCAAATCGTGCCTCGCGCACAAAGTCCATCAGTTCGTCAAACTCCCTGTCGCCCTCTCCCGGGAAACCCACCATGAGAGTGGTGCGCAGGTGCAGTCCCGTCACCTCGCGGCGCATGCGCTCAATGAGCCGCAGCGTCTCGTCGCGCGTGATGTGGCGTCGCATGTTGGTGAGCACGCGGTCACTAATGTGCTGCAGTGCAATGTCGAGATAGTTGCACACATTGTCGTGTTGAGCCATCACTGGCAGTATGTCCCACGGGAACTGAGTGGGATAGGCATAGTGCAGCCTAATCCATTCCACGCCAGGAATAGCCGCCATCTTCTCGACCAGTTCGGGCAGCATCATCTTGCCATAGAGGTCAAGGCCGTAGCTTGATAGGTCTTGCGCAATAACGTTGAATTCTTTTACTCCACGGTCCACCAGGTTGCGCGTCTCGTCGAGCAACTGGTCGATGGACACACTCTTGTGACGACCCGTAATGAGCGGGATGGCACAGAAGGCGCAGAAGCGGTTGCACCCCTCCGAGATTTTCATGTAGGCATAATGGGGTGGGGTGGTGAGAATACGGTCGCTGGCAAGGTCGTCACGGTAACTCTTGCCCAGGTCGTTGAGCATCTTTTTCCAGTTGAACTTTCCATAGAAATGGTCCACCTCGGGTAGTTCTTGCGTCAAGTCGGCAAGGAAACGCTCACTCAGGCATCCCATCACAATGAGTTTCCTTATCTTGCCTTGTTTCTTGGCTTCTCCCAGTTCAAGGATAGTATTGATCGACTCCTCCTGCGCATCGGCAATGAAGCCGCAGGTATTCACCACCACAATCTCGCCGTCGACATGGCTGGGATTATGCTCCACAGCATAGCCAGCAGCATGCAACTGACGAATCAGGTGCTCCGAATCAACCAGATTCTTAGAGCACCCTAATGATATAATATCAATTTTATTTCGACGCATTGTTTATATATAGAATATCTAGAATCACTAGAGAATCTAT
This sequence comes from uncultured Prevotellaceae bacterium, assembly GCA_900318065.1. GTDB lineage: Bacteria > Bacteroidota > Bacteroidia > Bacteroidales > Muribaculaceae > Sodaliphilus. The sequence goes on along the minus strand of ONIY01000048.1, from coordinate 21,298 downwards.
ACTATTTTCCGAAGAGCGATTTCACGAATTCCTCCTTGCGGAAGATTTGGAGGTCTTGCATGCGCTCGCCCAGGCCAATGTACTTCACTGGAATGTGGAACTGGTCGCTGATGCCAATCACCACGCCACCCTTGGCAGTGCCGTCGAGCTTGGTGACAGCCAGAGCATTAACCTCGGTGGCAGCGACAAACTGCTTAGCCTGCTCAAAAGCGTTCTGCCCAGTAGAACCATCCAGAACCAGCAGAATCTCGTTAGGAGCATCGGGGAGCACCTTCTTCATGGTGTTCTTAATCTTGGTGAGCTGGTTCATAAGTCCCACATTGTTGTGCAAGCGGCCAGCGGTGTCGATAATCACCACGTCGGCATTCTGAGCCTTGGCGCTTGCCACGGTGTCGTAGGCCACCGATGCTGGGTCGGTACCCATCTTGTGCTTGATGACAGGCACGCCCACACGCTCGCCCCATATCTCGAGTTGCTCGTCGGCAGCGGCACGATAGGTGTCGGCAGCGCCAAGCACCACCTTGTTGCCCGCCTGAGTGAACTGGTAGGCCAGTTTGCCAATAGTTGTGGTCTTTCCCACACCATTAACGCCCACGACCATTATCACATAGGGTTTCTTGTCATCGTCGACAGTGAAATCTTCACGATTAGTGTTATCATTGTCGGCAAGCAGTTGTGTGATTTCTTCGCACAACATGTCGTTTAACTCGGCTGTCGATGCATACTTGTCGCGGGCCACACGTGCCTGGATGCGGTCAAGGATTTTCAAAGTGGTCTCAACTCCCACATCGCTAGTGATGAACACCTCCTCAAGGTTGTCGAGCACGTCGTCGTCAATCTTCGACTTGCCAGCTACCGCTTTCTTGAGTTTGGAGAACAGGCCTTCCTTGGTCTTGTTCAAACCACTGTCGAGAGTCTCCTTCTTTTCCTTGCTGAAAAATTTAAATAATCCCATATATGCTGTTAAGTGTTAAGTTTTAAATGTTAAGTTTTAAGTAGCTGCGACTAAGTCGCAGCATAGTGAACCTATCCCTATTATCTATTTCCTACTCCTTATTCTCGACCTGCTGGACGTTGTTGAGAACCTCAACCAGGAATTTGCGAGCTTCCCATTTTGCCATAGGCAGGTTGTTGAGCATGTAGTTGCCACAATCCACGGCGTTAGCTCGAGGAATATCCTCGTCGAAGGCAGCAATATAGGTAAACAACTCATGCATGAGCGGAACAATGTCGCTCGATTCCAGGTCGCCCTCAATGATAAGATTATTGCCCGTGCAGCATCCCTTAGGCCCCCAGTAAACAATCTTACTGCCCCACACAGGATGATTGCGCAAGAAATGATTTGCCAAATGCTCAATAGTGTGCAAAGCGCTCAGGCTCAATGCTGGCTCTCGGTTAGGCAACTTCATGCGAACGTCGAAGACAGTAATCATGCCACCGCCCTCTATCACATCCTTTCGCGACACATAAATGCCCCGCAGCAACTTGGTGTTGTCGATATTGAAGCTAGCAATATTTTTCATAAAGATATCTTGTTGAGATTTTTAATTTAATTTCTTAAGCAGGTCGCTTACCATGGCAAGCGTGTGGGCTGGTGCATCAACCCAGAAGTCGCTGTATTGCTGCGAATTGTTGTGTCCGGCACCTGGTGAGTCGCTTATCACACGCATGCTCACAAAGGGTGTTTTCCTGATGTAGCAAGTTTGAGCAATAGCACCACTCTCCATGTCGACAGCAATAGCCTCAGGAAAATGCTCACTAATTACATCAACCTGCTGCTTAGAGTCGATGAACTGGTCGCCACTGACGATGAGCCCGCAATGAACTGTGTCGCTCTCCTGAATCAAGTCAAGAATAATGCTTGCACCTTCAAATGTGGGTGGAAGTCCTTGCATTTGGCCATAGACAGTGTTGTCGTCGAAACCACCGCACCATACATCGTGATATCCCACCTTGCTGCCAATCACAAGATCCATAACATTGACATTATTTCCCACACCACCAGCCACGCCAGTGTTGATTATCAACTCAGGATTGTAATTGTCGATCATCTCTACAGTGCCAATGGCGGCATTCACCTTGCCCACACCACACTGCATTGCAGCAATCTTGTGCTTCCCTATTGTTCCGCAATAGAATTTCAACCCATTGGTCTCACTAATTCTTATGTTCTCGAGCATGGGCTTGAGCAATTCTAATTCCTTGCTCATAGCTACTATTATACCAATTCTCATATATAATAACTTTAAAACTACAAAATTACATAAAAAAAGTGATTTATGCAAATATTGAAAAATACTCACCACAAAAAATGAATAATTCCCATAACAATCAGTCCTAATATTATAATAAATAGGAGAATATGGTATATTGCATAACTAATGCGCCGCTCAAGTTGCAGATGCAATTCCCCCAGCGTTGCTATCTCGCCATCACTGCACCGAGCAGCGATATTCAACAATCTTTTATCCCTGTGATGCAACAATCCAATAACTCTTGAAATTATAATTCCCCAGTTTCTCACGTTCTCACTCTCGTTGTCGCTGGCGCTGGTAACAACTATCTGCTTTAAATTGGGCGAGAAATAGATAGAATCGATAGTCAAAGCACCATCACGCGTCTCACTATCGTTCTGCATTTCTATCAAGTGCTCCACCAGCGGATGCATGAGCGCATACAAAACACGTGAAGAAGAATATTCTCCACGTGCCAGTATATCATTCAAGGAAATGAATTCCTGCGATTGTTTCATTATTCAGTCTTTTTCTCGGCGGGCTGAGCGGCAGGTTGAGAAGCAGCGGGCTTGCTGGTCTTTTGACCATTGTTGAGGTCAATCTGCTCGCGGCTGCCGTCACTCTTGCGAATGTTGAGAATACCCTTCTGAGTGTCCTCAAATCCAATGGCCTCGGCACCACCCTGATGAATCTTGGTGTTCTTGCCAGTGCTGCGGTCGTAGCGCACCACGCTACCATCCTTGAGGCGGAACACCTTGTAGTTGCCAGCCTGCTTGGTCTCAACAATGTCGTCCTTGTTGAACATGGGAGTGTCCTTATCTTTTTCTTCACCCACGCCAGCCTGAGAAACACTTTGTGATGCCTCCTGCGAAGCCTCAGCACTTTGCTCGGGAGCGGCTACTGGAGCCTGCTGAACTGGAGCCTGCACAGCTTGCTGCTCCTCGGCCTTATTGTCCTCCTTTTCCTCGCCACTGCCAAGGCTCAAGATGCGAATGAAGTTGCGCGCTTGCTCGTTCATCCACTTAATAGTCTCCGACGAACCCGATGCTGGGCTGCACACTATAGCCTGCTCGCCACCCACATTCTGGAAAGTTCCCTCATAGGTTACCGAGGTAATGTTTCTCGACTCCACATCATAGAGGTTGAGCACCACACTCGCCCTGTTGCTGGTCTCGCCACGTGGAGTGCTCAAGAAAGCATAGAAGAAATATTTCTTTCCATCGATCTCGGGCGACTGAGGAATAACGTCGACTCCCGCTTTGAGTTTATCCTGATCGAACGACACATCGCGACCAGTGGTCGGCACCATCTTCACGTGCTCAGGATCGATAGTCCAGTTGTCGCCGTTTTGAATAAGTTCATAGAGTTTATAGAACGAATCACTGCCATTGAGCTGAGTGATACCAATGATCTTGTCGTTCTTGCCTGGCTCAGAACCCGAGATGCGCATGGCATAAACGATGCGAGCGCCATCGCCCACATAGTTGTTGTCGTTGAGCGCACGCTGGAGCGCGTCGGCAGCGGCACTGTTGCTGTTGTCGACAATGCTCACCTTCTCGGCCTCGCGATTCTCGGTGTTGCCGCTAAAGTATTTCTTGCTAATGAACAAAATAGAGAGAAAAGCCAGCACACCTATAGCTATTACCACATATAGGGTAGTGTTATTTTTCTTTTTACCTCTATTATCACGATAGCGTGGTTCACGGTCATCGTCATCCCAGTTCTCATAGTCTCGACGATAATTTTTTTCTTTCATTTCAATGCGACTGCCACACTTGTTGCAAAAAGCAGAATCTTCGGGCAGCTGATTTCCACAGTTAGGGCATGTAATAGTACTCATAATAATAACTGTAAGTTTTTATATCTCGTTTAACTTTCTTTGTGCAAAGATACTGCAAGTCGCAATAATTACAAAATAAAACCAACTTTTTTTATAATTATTGTCACAAGTGAAGGTTATTAACAACAAAAGTGTTGATAACCCTGTTAATAACGGTTCAAAACTTATTGAAAAAAAAACGATGAAAAATTTGGATTTTTCTAAGTCGCAAGGCTTATAAAATAGTTTTTCATTTCCAAAAATATTACTCACATTCTATTATTTTTATTTTACACAAGTTTTAGAGCGAAAATGTGCTTTTTTTTATAATTATTTTATTAACTTTGCACGTTGTAAACAACCTGTTGATAAAGTTTACAATCGATTATAAATCAATTATTAAAGTTGTAAATAACTTATTAATAACCTATATATAAACGATAATAAGTCAATAATCAAGACTTTTCAAAAAAAGTTTTCAACTCAATTAACAAGCTATTATCATCATCATAGATTTTTATAAAATAAATATAAATAAAGAATATAATAATAATGTTATGAACGTTGACAAAGGTTATGTCGAGGCTCCTATTCCCGAAGGGATAGACCTGCGAGAAGAAATATTGAAACTCAAAGAAGAAAAAAACGCCGTGATCATGGCGCACTTCTACCAGCGCGATGAAATACAAGACCTAGCCGACTACATAGGCGACAGCCTGGCGCTGGCACAGCTGGCGCAAGATGTAGAGGCACCAGTGATAGTGCTGTGCGGCGTGCACTTCATGGGCGAGACAGCCAAGATTCTGTGCCCCGAGAAGACCGTGATAGTTCCCGACCTTAATGCAGGCTGCTCACTGAGCGACAGCTGTCCAGCGCCCGAATTTGAGGCGTTCATCAAGGATCATCCAGGCCACACTGTTATTAGCTACGCTAATACCAGTGCAGCAGTGAAGGCTCTCACCGATGTGATAGTAACCAGCGGCAACGCCAAGCAGATTGTGGACAGTTTTCCCGAGGATGAGAAACTCATCTTTGGTCCCGACCGCAACTTGGGCAACTATATCAACAGCATCACTGGCCGCAACATGTTAGTGTGGGACGGCTACTGCGAGGTTCATGAGAAATTCTCAATAGAGAAAATACTCGAGCTCAAGCAGCAGCACCCCGACGCACAGGTGCTGGTACATCCCGAGTGTCCCAAGCCCATCAGGCTTATAGCCGACAAGATAGGGTCGACCAAGGCATTGCTCGACTACTCGGTAGCCAGTGAGTGCAACAAGTTTATTGTCGCTACCGAGAGCGGCATCATCTACGAGATGAAGAAGCGTTGCCCCGACAAGGAGTTTATTCCTGCTCCTCCTGACGATGCCGGCTGCGCTTGCAACGAGTGTGCCTACATGAAACTCATCACCCTTGAGAAACTCTATAACTCTCTCAAGTATCTTGCCCCCGCCATCGAGGTTGACGAGGAAATACGCGTCAAGGCCGTGCGCCCCATCGAGCGCATGCTTGAGATTTCTAACAGGCTGGGACTTATAAAGAAGTAAAACAACAATATCATTTTAAAACACTATTATCATGAAAAACATTATTTTTTTATTAACCGTAATACTAAATTTTTCGACCGTTATGGCACAGACAAGTGTACTGGATTTTACAGTGAAAGATCGCAAGGGCAATGATGTTGCCTTGAGTGAATACAAGGGCAAAGTGCTGCTCATAGTGAATACTGCTACCCGTTGTGGCTTTACACCACAATATGAGGAACTGGAGGCACTCTATAAGAATTATAAAGACAAGGGTCTTGAGATACTGGACTTCCCTTGCAACCAGTTTGGCAACCAGGCTCCTGGCACCGAGGAGGAGATTCACAACTTCTGCACCCTTAACTTTGGCACCGAGTTTCCACAGTTCAAAAAAATAGAGGTAAATGGCGAAAATGAGGATCCACTGTTCACGTTCTTGAAGAAGGAAAAAGGCTTTGAGGGTTTCAATCTTGAGCACCCCATTGGCAAACTTCTTGATGAGATGATGATTAAGGCCGATCCTGACTATGCCAGCAAGCCCGACATCAAGTGGAACTTCACCAAGTTCCTTGTAGATGGCAATGGAAAAGTAATAAAGCGCTACGTAGAGCAGGATATAACAAAACTACTTGAAGGAAAAAAAGATTGCTGCTGCTGTGGCAAGTAAATATTAGTCAAGTGAGGGTGTTGTAAAAATGAATTGCTGCTTGTCATACTCCCCCCTACCCCCTCTATCTTAGAGGGGGAGTTGCCAAAATCTTAATTATCATTATATTAAATTCGTCGAACTTACGTTAAGATAGGAGGGGCAGTGGGTGGTATGACAAATGCCTGTTTTCTTTATCATATTGATATAAAGTTGTTTTTGGTGCGCCATACCCCTCTGCCCTGCGGGCTTCTCCCCTAGCTTAGGGGAGGAGTTTTTACAAAATTTTCATTTTTGACACATCCTACTACAATATGATAATTATCAGAGTTTTACAACATCCTCAACTTGTATTTTTATAAACTTGATTATTGTTAAAAAAGGTAATCTTGTTGTTGTTTTGAACATGATGGTAGCAGTAAAGTATTACTTTTGCATCAGTTTTTAAAAACATTGAAAATTATTCAACAAAAATAAAATAGAGTAGTATGAAGAAAATTTTACTTTTTGTGGCAGTTGCTTTTGTAGCAATGAGTGCTAATGCAGGCGGACTGCTTCACAACACCAATCAGCACATTGCTTTCCAGCGCATGATGGCTCGTGGTGCCAGCCATGAGATTGACGCCGTGTTTACCAATCCCGCTGGTATTGCTTTTATGGAGCATGACGGGTGGTCGCTCTCTCTCAACATTCAGAGTGCTTTTCAAACCCGCAATATCGATGCAACGGTAAATCCATTGATTCCTGGATTGTTTCCAAATAGCGAAAACTCCTTCAATAAAAAATATGAGGGCAAAGCTGCCGCTCCCATTCTGCCTTCGGCCTATGCTGTGTATAAGACTCCCAAGTGGGCCATCTCGGGATTCTTTGGCGTTGTGGGTGGCGGTGGAAAGTGCACCTTCAACGATGGATTGCCATTGTTTGACGTGGCAGTGATGGCTGGACTTTATCAGCAGTCGGCCGAGTTGCTCAAGCAATATCCTGCTGTAGCACCACTCTTTGGCGGTCCCATTACCCCCGACAAATATTATCTTGAGAGCTACATGCGTGGTCGCCAGTATATCTTTGGTGGCCAGCTGGGTTTCTCCTACAAATTTAATGAGCACTTCTCGGGATTTGCTGGCGTGAGGGTTAACTACTTCAACGGAAGCTATGTGGGTCACGTTAATGCCACCGCTGGCGAGGCACTTGCCACCACAATGAAAACTGTGGCAGGCGTTGCTGGTGCTGCTAATCCTGCCTTGGCACAGATGCTCGTGGGAATGAGTGGTGAGAACGGACTTGCCCATATAGCCATCGATTGTACACAAACCGGATGGGGCCTCACTCCAATCCTGGGCGTGAACTACAAGTGGCGTGGACTCACCCTGGCAGCAAAATATGAGTTCAAGACCAACCTCAACATTGAGAATGACACCAAGACCCTTGAGGCACCAGCTGCCTATGAGGGTTCTATGGAGCAATATAAACATGGTGTAAACACTCCCAGCGACATGCCTAGCGTGCTCTATGTGGCTGCAGGTTATGAGTTTATTCCCAAGAAGTTGCGTGCTACGGTAGAATATCACTACTATGACGACAAGCATGCCGACATGGCAGGTGAAAAGAACAAAGAACTCAAGCACGGCACTCATGAATTTCTTGCTGGCGTGGAGTGGGACATTAACAAGACATTCACCGTGAGCGCTGGCGCTCAGCGCACCGACTATGGATTGAGCGACAAGTATCAGAGCAATACCTCCTTCTCTTGCGACAGCTATTCCATTGGTCTGGGTGGTGCCATCAACGTGAGCGACAATGTGAAGATCAACGTGGGCTACTTCTGGACAACCTACAGCGACTATAAGAAAGAAATGCCCGCCGAGGTTGGTGGCTACAACGGCGTCTCGCAACTGTTGCCAGGTAAGGACGTGTACAGCCGCACTAATAAAGTGTTTGGCATTGGCGCCGACTTTAAGTTCTAATTTTTCCTGATATAAAGTTATATGGGCACTGAATACAAAATTCAATGCCCATTTTTTTAGTTGTTTTATTTTACTTTGAGGTTTCGCCACAGGCAGCGTGGGATGCGTCGCCACATGGCGGTTACTATGCGCCATCGCCAGTCTATGACCCACACATGCTTGCGTCGATAGATTGCTCTTATCATCTCTTTCGCCACTTTCTCGGGTTGCAGCAGCATGGGATACTTAGGGTTGTCGCCAAGCAAGGCGGTGGCAACAAAGCCAGGTCGCAGGTCGGTGAACGTGATATTCAGTCCTCGCATGTGCGCTTGCTGCTCGAGCGACTGGATGTAGGTGTTCTGAAAAGCCTTGGTAGCCGAGTAGGCAGGAGCAGCTCCCAGTCCCTTGGTTCCAGCGATGCTGCTTATTGCTGCGATGTGTCCGCCACCGTGCTCTGCCATGTAACGGTAGGCAGCTCCTATCATGCGTGTAAATCCCATGCCGTTGGTAGCAACAGTGTCGAGTTCGATGTCGGGTGTAAGTTCCATGTTCTGGTTTCCCACTCCCGAGGCATAGAACAGCAAGTCCATGCCGCCCACCTTCTCGATGAGGGCATATAACTGCTGTTGTGCATCATCGCTGGTGACATCAAGCGCTTGGGTCTCAACATTGCCTGGTGACTGAGTTTTTATTTCTTCAAGCCGCTCAATGCGCCTGGCAGCAATGCCCAGTCGCCATCCGTCGGCAAGCAACAATTTAGTAACTTCTTTACCAAGTCCCGACGAGGCACCTATTATAATTGCCTTTTTCATTGATGGGCAAGGAATTGAGTGAGTTTTGCCACAGCACGTCCGCGATGGCTGATGCGGTTTTTCTCCTCGGCACTCATCTCACCGAAGGCACAATTGGCCTCATCGGGCTTGAAGATGGGGTCATAGCCAAAGCCTCCTGTGCCGTGGCGCTCGGTGAGGATGTGACCTTCTACTTTGCCTTCAAAGGTGTGGGTCTCGCCATCCATGATGAGCACTATTGCGGTGCGGAAGCGGGCAGTGCGTTCCTCCATGGGCACACCATCGAGCAAGCGCAGCACCTTGTCCATGTTGCGCTCGCTGTCGTGAGCCACACCGCCATAGCGTGCCGAGTGCACACCTGGTTCACCGTTTAGAGCATCGATTTCCAGCCCTGTGTCGTCGCTAAAGCAGTCGTAGCCATAATGCTCTTTTACCCATTGTGCCTTGATCATAGCGTTGCCTTCAAGGGTATTGGCAGTCTCGGGGATGTCGTCGTGGCAGCCAATGTCGGCAAGGCTCAACACATTATACTTACCTGCCATTATCTGACGCAATTCACTGAGTTTGTGCTCGTTGTTGGTAGCGAATACTATATCTTTCATAATTTAGTGGAATAGTAGAGTAGTAAAATAGTGGAATAGTAGAATAGTTAATAGCGGTTTATAAATATTACTTTACTGGGAAGTTGTAGTAGGTGGTGGGATGTGGCTCGCGCTTGAGGGTGAAATGCCACCATTCGTTGGAGATGGCTTTGAAGCCGTGGCGTGTCATAACGCCCTTGAGCATTAGGCGGTTTTGGCGGTGAACGGTAGTGACTTCACCCAGTGAGTAACGCCCCACAAAGGCAGTGTGTGAGGCTTGCCCCAGGAAGTCGAAATGTCCTCCCATGTCCACCTCTTTTCCAGTGCTGGCGTAGCATATTGTCATGTCGATGGTGCTGCCGCGAGTGTGTCCCGACTTGCGTGAGATGTAGCGCCCAAAGAGGCGGCGCTTGCTCATAGTGGGATAATAGTAGGCCTTGTTGCGCTCGTCGTTGTTCTTCGACCAGCGCAAGAAGTGGTTCACAGCACTTTGAGGCCTGTAGGCGTCAAAGATTTTTATCACATATCCCATGTCACGCAACTGATTGGCAGCGCCCTTGAGTGCCTGTGCTGCCTCGGTGGTGAGAATGGCGCGGTTAGCCTGATATCCGTCGGCTCGCTCGCCCATGAAGTTATTGGTAGTGTTGTATCGCAAGTCCTCAATAACGTCGGGGATTACATTCTTCACATATACAAATCCTTGTGGCAGTGAGCCGCTAATAGAGTCGTAATCTATTACCGGCGAAACAACCTTCTTAACCCTGTTCTTTTTTACCTTGTGCTGACTTCGCTTGCTGCCCTGAGTGTTGCTGGCTTGAACATTATGCCCCGAGTCACACGCCACTAGTATAATCGTTAATAAAAAAATATTGATTAATGCGGGAAATTTCATTTTACTAATGATTATTGTAGTGAGAAATAACTATTTATGGGTTAGTAGGTTAGAACCTCTTCCTTCTTCTTGCCTAGCATCCATGGGGCATAGTTGTGAATGATCCAGGCAAATGGGTAAATAGCCACCATCACAAAAATAGGGATGAGGAACTTTAGCCACATGTGGTCGTTCATCACTCCCACATAGAAAAAGCGCTCAAGCATTACCTTGATAAATCCTATCATGTGATTTTGGAAAGCGAGGTAGACGGTGCCGTTCATCACCACGAGTTGGATAACACGGTTGCGCCCGTAGCGTGCGGCGAGCCACTTGGCAATGGCAATATATGTGGGGATTACCATCACGCCGCAGGCTATCTTTATCACGTTCATGCTGTTCTTCTCCTCGATGTAAATGCTCAGAGCCATCGCTACGAGCGACACGATGCCCAGTGCAAGAAGCACTGTGGTGCGTCGCTTGCTGCTGAACTCTACTCCGGCAATATACTTCTTGAAACTGTTGCCAAAGGCATAGAACGGCATGTAGACCATAGCGTTCCACACGTGCCAGTAGTTCTCGATGGGGCAGTTGATAGCCGCTACCGAGAGCATGATGCTTGCTGGAAACACCCACTGGCTGGGAAGCCATCGCAGCATGAAGTAGTAGAGTACCTGCATCACTAGCAGGCACGACAGATACCAAAAGGTGCCCAGCACGGTGTGTGGCTCGCCCTTGACGAAGTCGACCAGGGGTTGCCACCATGCCACATTGGCATCGCCAAGTTTAGCACCCACCATGAGCCATAGCGCATAGAACACGACAAAGAAGGTGACATAGGGCACCAGGATTTGCTTGCCGCGATGCTTGAAGAACTGCCCGAAGGAGCTATACTTGGCGATGTTGAAAAGATATCCCGAGATGCAAAAGAAGAGCGGGATGCGCAAGTTGATGATGATCTTGCCATCCAGAATGGGCGTCTGCGGAGGTGTGTGAAACAGTATCACCAGGAAGATACTGAAGAACCTCACATAGTCAAGCCACGGTATGCGCTCTTTTTTTACCAAATTAGCTATTATACTACCACATTTACAATCTTGTTGGGCACGACAATCACCTTCTTGGGCTGCTTGCCGTTGAGCCAGCGTGCAGCGCCCTCGTGAGCGAGTGCTTGCTTTTGCACTTCATCACTGGCAGTGCCGGCAGGAACCTCGATGTTGTAGCGGGGCTTGCCGTTGAAGAGAACGGTGTATTTCACCACGCTCTCCTTGAGGTATTCCTCGTTCCAAGTGGGCCACTGAGCGTCGCACACGGTGCCTTGCTCACCCAGCGCATGCCACAGTTCCTCGGCGATGTGTGGAGCAAAGGGAGCGAGCAGTACCACCAGGTCGCGGTACACGCTCTTGTTCTTGCACTTCATGCTGCTGAGTTCGTTCACGCAAATCATGAACGCTGCCACACTGGTGTTGTAGGAGAACTGCTCGATGTCTTGCGACACTTTCTTGATGAGCTTGTGAATCGACTTGAGAGCCTCGGGGCTGGGTTTCTCATCGACGAGTTGCATCTCATCGCCCTTGAAGAAAAGTCCCCACAGGCGCTTCAAGAAGCGGTTCACACCGTCGATGCCGTTGGTATCCCAGGGCTTGCTAGCCTCAACTGGTCCTAGGAACATCTCATAGAGACGCAGTGTGTCGGCGCCATAGCGTGCCACGATATCGTCGGGGTTGACTACGTTGAACATCGACTTCGACATCTTCTCGATAGCCCATCCGCAGATGTATTTTCCGTTCTCGAGGATGAACTCGGCGTTGGCAAACTCAGGTCTCCAGGCCTTGAAAGCCTCGATGTCGAGCACATCGTTAGAGACGATGTTGACATCCACATGGATGGGTGTCACGTCGTAGTCTTTCTTGAGGTTGAACGACACAAACTTGTTGCTGTCCTTGATGCGGTAAACAAAGTTGGAGCGGCCCTGGATCATTCCCTGGTTAACGAGTTTGCGGAAAGGCTCGGCCTCGCACACGTAGCCGTAGTCATAGAGGAACTTGTTCCAGAAGCGGCTGTAGATCAAGTGACCGGTAGCATGCTCGGTGCCTCCTACATAGAGGTCGACCTGGCGCCAGTACTCGTCGGCTTCCTTGCTCACGAGAGCCTGGTCGTTGTGTGGATCCATGTAGCGCAGATAGTAGGCACTTGAGCCGGCAAAGCCAGGCATGGTATTCAGCTCCAGTGGACGGCCGTTGGCTGCCACCCAGTTCTTGGCGCGTCCCAGTGGTGGCTCGCCAGTCTCGGTGGGCAGGAACTTGTCGACCTCGGGCAGGAGCAGTGGCAGCTGGCTCTCGTCGAGTGGCTGTGGCTGTCCGTCCTCGTCGTAGTAGATGGGGAATGGCTCGCCCCAGTAGCGCTGGCGGCTGAAGATGGCGTCGCGCAGGCGGTAGTTCACCTTTACCTTGCCAATGCCTGCCTGGGCGATATATTCCTTGGTCTTGGCGATAGCCTCTTTCACCTGGAGGCCGTTGAGCTGCAGGCGCTCATTGCTGGAGTTGGCCATGATGCCTTCCTTGGCATCGAAGCTTTCCTCGCTCACGTCGGCTCCCTCGATAAGTGGAATGATGGGCAGGTCGAAGTGTCGAGCAAAGGCATAGTCGCGGCTGTCGTGGGCAGGCACTGCCATGATGGCGCCGGTGCCGTAGCCTGCGAGTACATAGTCGCTGATGTAGATGGGAATTTCCTTGCCAGTTACGGGATTGATGGCATAGCTGCCGCTGAACACACCGCTCACCTTCTTCTCGATGAGGCGCTCACGCTCGGTCTTGTGCTTCACCTCGTCGAGATAGGCATCGACGGCAGCGCGCTGCTCGGCAGTTACCACCTGCTCCACATATTCGCTCTCGGGGGCGAGCACCATGAAGGTGACGCCAAAGATGGTGTCGGCTCTGGTGGTGAAGATGAGCAGTTGCTCGTCGCTGCCCACGATGGGGAACAGCATCTCGGCACCCTCGCTGTAGCCTATCCAGTTCTTCTGGGTTTCCTTGATGGAGTCGCTCCACTCGATGGTGTCGAGGTCACGCAGCAGGCGGCCGGCATAGGCGCTCACGCGCAGGCACCACTGGCGCATAACCTTTTGCTCCACGGGGTAGCCACCACGCAGCGACACGCCCTCGCTCACCTCGTCGTTGGCAAGCACGGTACCCAGCTTGGGGCACCAGTTTACCATGGTGTTGCCCAGATAGGCGATGCGGTAATTCATGAGCATCTGGCTCTGTTCGGCCTTGGTCATAGCGTTCCACTCGGCGGCGCTGAACTCTACCTTGGCACTGGTGTGGGCATTGCAGCCCTCGCTGCCGTTGTGCTCAAAATACTCAATCAGTTCGTCGATGGGACGTGCCTTGTCGAGCTCGGTGTTGTAGTAGCTCTTGAACATCTGCAGGAAGGCCCATTGGGTCCACTTGTAGTAGCCTGGCTCGCAGGTGCGCACCTCGCGGCTCCAGTCGTAGCAGAATCCTATCTTGTCGAGTTGCTCGCGGTAGCGGGCAATATTTTCGTTGGTGGTAATTTCGGGGTGCTGGCCAGTTTGGATGGCATATTGCTCGGCTGGCAGGCCATAGGCGTCATAGCCCATGGGGTGGAGCACGTTAAAGCCCTTTTGACGCTTGTAGCGGGCATAGATGTCGCTTGCTATATAGCCCAGAGGATGTCCCACGTGCAGGCCTGCGCCACTGGGATAGGGAAACATGTCGAGGACATAGAACTTGGGTCGGTTCTCGTCGATGTCTACCTTGTAGGTATTGTTGTCACGCCAATACTGTTGCCACTTTTTCTCAATCTCGTTAAAGTTATAGTCCATAAGTTTATTTTGTGTTTCAATTATTTTTTTGTTCAAACTGCAAAATTAGTGAAAATACACGAATTAACAGCCATTTACCCACAAAAACAACTTTTTTTAAGGTAATTACATCGTGATAGTATCTGGTTTGTCTCTCCTATTATCTTTAATGCTTGCCAAATAAGCATGATTTTTTTGCTTATTTGGCAAATGCTATGTATAATATTGATTTCCAATAATATACACACGGAAATTAAGAGAAGGTAGTGTTGTTTTCCGAAATATATGAGGTCATAAAGTCGAGTTATGACAAGCCAATCATGGTGCGCGAACAGCTGTTGGAGAGCTTTTTAATGCTTGCCACAAAGATATAATTTGCAATAAAAGGTTAGGTGGGAGTTAAATGATAATTATACAAATTGTTGAAGAATAATTTGTGAAATAAAAAAATAAAATGTAATTTTGTCCAAATTTTCAGTTGAACTATAAATTTGTCCAAAATATGATTAATAATCTGATAGCAAGAGATATGACTTCAACTATTGAAGGAATTTTTACATATCTCCCAATAATAACATTAACAGGACCACGCCAGTCGGGTAAGACAACACTTTGTCGTAGTTTGTTTTCTAATTTGCCATATGTGAACCTCGAAGATTTGGCTTTGCTTGCCGAAGTGCAGTCCGATCCAAAGGCTTTTATCGAGCGACATAATTCTGGGGTTATAATAGATGAAGCCCAAAACTACCCCGAGATATTTTCTTATCTGCAAGTTGAAGTCGATGAGGACCGTTTCTCGGGAAGACCTCCTCGGCACTATGTTGTGAGTGGCAGTAATAATTTTTCGCTGATGGAGAAGATTAGTCAATCAATGGCAGGTAGAACTGCTGTTCTGTCGTTATTGCCTTTATCGATAGATGAAATATTACGTTATCGCCCTAATGCCACTACATCCGAATTAATAATAAATGGTGGGTTCCCTGCCGTGTGGGTTGCTGGTGAATCAGGTAGAAGATTACTTTTGTCCAATTACTATACTACCTATATTGAACGAGATGTGAGAAAATTACTCAACATTACTAATATGAGTGCCTTTCAGCTTTTTGTTCGTCTGTGCGCTGGAAGGATTGGTCAAGAGTTCAATAAGTTGTCAATGTCAAACGAAGTGGGTGTCACAGTCAACACAATAAGTCACTGGTTGAGAATCTTAAATGCATCCTATATTACCTACACTCTCAACCCATATTATGCTAATATAGGCAAGCGATTAACAAAAACCCCCAAGTTATATTTCTACGATACTGGTCTTGCTGCTTATCTTCTTGGCATCAATACCGTAGAGCAGTTGGATGTAAATCCATTGAGGGGAAACCTGCTTGAGAACCTCATAGTGAATGATTTCATAAAATATGGCACTAATAGGGGAAACAATCAGCACCTTTATTTCTACCGTGATAAAAGCCAACGCGAGGTTGACATGCTTAGAATAACTCACAATGGTATTGAGGCTTACGAGATTAAGTCATCTAAAACATGGACTTCAAGTTTCTTTAATAATCTTGAATATCTGAAAAAAGTTTTAGGAGAAAAATTGACCCGCACAATGGTGCTATATGATGGTGACCAGGAGAATATTCAAGGCGAAAACAGTTATATTAATTTCCGTCATTTTAGTCAATATCTAAGTGATTGAAACGTAATTAGTTATACTGATACTGGACAAATTTGCACTGAGACTGAAAAATTGTCCAAACAATTCGGTTGTTTGATTAGGCTTTTTATGAAACCGATGACCGCCCACCTAATATCCAGTTTGGGGTTAAACCGATTACAGAATGAGAGGATTGCGTGCCTGGAGACTCTTTTTTGGAGCAAACGGCATGATTTTCCAGAAATTCTGCTTATATTTGCAATTGAAAATAAAATTTGACGATTATGAAGACTTTAGTTAGAAATATCATCATGCTGGCAGTGGTGGTTGCTGCCTTTGGAGCCACTAGCGCAACAGCTCAAACGCTGCGCGACGCCAACTACAACATCGTGGGAAAGATTAATCCTAACGGCACGGTGCGCAACAGCGACTATGGCGCTGTGGGTTTCTTCAACAACGACGGTACCATTGTCAATGCCAAGAACAAGACAGTGGGTCGCATCGACGGTAAGATGCAAATCTTTGACAACCACGGCACTAGGCTGGGATTTATCAATGCCGACGGAACGGTGTGCGATGGTGAGAACAACAAGCTGGGCACCATCGATGTGAAGTCGGGCAAGGTGACTAAAGCCGACGGCACCGTGCTGGGATATGCCAACGGCATCTCCATCCAGCGTGTGGCCGCCTATTATTTCTTCGACTTTTTCAAAATTACAAAATAAAACACGTTTATGAGACTCCTTAGATTAATAATCGCTCTGGTGGTGGTTGCCACAAGCGCCTCATTGCATGAGGTTAATGCACAGAGCGTTTACAACAGCAATAACTCCACAGTGGGATATGTGCGCAGCGATGGTCGTGTCGAGAACAATAACCACAGTTGCATTGGCTACATCCGCAACGATGGCCGCGTCGAGAACAGCAACCACAGCTGCATAGGCTACATTCGCAGCGATGGCCGTGTTGAGAACAGCAACCATAGCTGCATAGGTTACATCCGCAGCGACGGCCGCATCGAGAACAGCAACCACAGTTGCATAGGCTACGTGCGCAACGACGGCCGCGTCGAGAACAGCAACCACAGCTGCATTGGTCGTGTCGACGGAGTGACAAGAGAGTGGGCAGCAGCATTTTTCTTCTTCTTTTTCAATTAGGAAACCACTTCACAGCTCACTATAAACCATTGAACTATTCCACTATTCTACTATTGAACTATTTTACTAAAACATGAATAAACAACTCATCATGCCAGTACTTGCAATGCTGGCATTTTTCCCTTTGTTGGGTCAGAACAATATCAATATCCCAAGCGACTCGTTGCTGCGCCGTGAGGCTGCACGCATGCTCATGGTGGGATTTCGTGGCGACAAGATTGACGACAGCAGCGATGCGGCGCGCTACGTGCGCGACCTGCACGTGGGCAGCATCGTGCTCTTTGACATGGACCTCACCACCGACGGGCCGCACAAGATAGGCACCCGCAACATCACTTCCAAGGAGCAGCTCACCAAGCTCACCAGGCAACTGCAGAGCTATGCCGACGAACCCCTGATCATCGCCGCCGACCAAGAAGGCGGCATGGTGGCGCGCCTCAAGACACAGTATGGCTTCAAACCCACCGTCAATGCCTTGTACCTGGGCACGCAAGACAACCGCGACACCACGCTCTACTATGCCATGCGCATTGCGCGCGAAATGCAGGAGTGTGGAGTGAACCTCAACCTGGCGCCAGTGCTCGATATCCACAATGAGAACGGTCCACACCTGGGACACTTCAAGCGCTGCTTCTCGGACGATGTGGATGTGATAACCCGCAACGCAGGGTGGTTTATCGATGCCCACTACAAGCACGGCATCCTGTGTGCCGTGAAGCATTTCCCGGGCCATGGCAGTGCTTTGGGCGACTCTCACCTGGGAATGGTAGACGACACCGAGAATTGGAGCCCACGTGAGTTGGAACCCTTCGCCAATCTCATCGCCAAGAACAAGGTGGATGTGGTGATGACAGCCCACATCTACAACCGCCGTCTCGACCCCGACTATCCCGCAACGTTGTCGCACAAGATGGTTACCGGATTGCTGCGCGACAACCTGCACTACGACGGCGTGGTGATTACCGACGACATGTACATGGAGGGCATCTTGAGCCAGTACAGCATTGCCGACGCTCTTGCCCTTGCCATCAATGCCGGTGCCGACATCCTGCTCGTGGGAAACAACATCGACACAGGCTTTGAGGCCGACCGACCATTCAAGCTCGTTGACATTATTGTCAATCTTGTCAAGACAGGCAAGGTGCCCTATGAGCTCATCCACCAGTCGAGCGAGCGCATCTTGAAACTAAAGAAAAGAATAAATAACTAGTCATAGAGTCCCCCTTTAACTTCACACAATGCCATCCAGCGAAATCTTCCAGCGCACAGCAATGCTGCTAGGCAATGAGGCGATTGAGACACTCGCCAGGTGCCGTGTGGCGGTGTTTGGCGTGGGCGGTGTGGGTGGATATACCGTCGAGGTGCTGGCACGCAGCGGCGTTGGGGCTATCGACCTCTACGACAGCGATGTGGTGGCTCCGAGCAACATCAATCGCCAGATTATTGCCACCATGAGCACCACAGGGCGCTACAAGGTGGACGTGGCTGCCCAGCGCATCCACGACATCAACCCGGCGTGCAAGGTGCAGGGATTCAAGATGTTCTATGTGGTTGCCAATGCCCATGAGGTGGATCTCTCACAATATGACTATGTGGTTGACTGCATCGACACCGTGAGCGCCAAGATGGAACTGGTGAGGCGATGCACTGCGCTGGGCGTGCCCATCATCAGCAGCATGGGAGCCGCCAACAAGCTCGACGCCACCGCTTTCCGCGTGGCCGACATCAGCGAGACCGACGTAGACCCGCTGGCACGCATCATGCGCAAGAAGCTACGCAAGGAAGGCATCGAGCATTTCAAGTGTGTCTTCAGCAAGGAGCAGCCGCGCGAGCCGTTAACCGCTTGCGAGCCGCAAGGCAAGCGTCCCACTCCTGCCAGCAACGCCTGGGTGCCTGCAGCAGCAGGAATAGTGCTGGGGGGAGAAGTAGTGCAAGATCTTATATCAAAGCATTCGTCACATGAGCATTAAGCAGAAGATAGAGCGCTTCCACCAGTGGCAACGCAAGGGCATTCAGTTCTCTTATAATAAAGATGAGAAGCATCATTGCCATTGCTGCGGTGAGGAATTTACGGGCAACTTTTGCCCCGCTTGCGGGCAGCGTCACGACTTGGGATTAATCAATTGGGCGGCGATGAGAAACGGCGTGCTGGACGTGTGGGGACTGGGCGGTCGCTCCTTGCCTCGCACCCTGTGGCACCTGTTTTTGCGGCCAGGCTACCTCATTGGCGACTACATTAGCGGCAAGCGACAGGTGAGTTTTCCGCCAGTGAAGATGCTGGTGCTGGTAGCGCTCATGATATTTATCTTAATAAATATCATTGACCCAAGTTTTTTTAATGACGAAGGGTTAACTACCGATACTCTGGCTGCTAATGCCGACGTAAAGGTGAGATACCATTATTACATTGATAAGTTTTTTTCCTTGTTGGAAAACCACCTTGACTGGACTGCGCTGTTGTTTCTCTCCTTTTTGCTTATTCCCACTTGGGTGGTGTTTCGTTATGCTCCAAGTCACGACCATCACACCCTGCCTCAAGGTTTCTATATTCAAGTGTTTAACAGCACTGCAGCGTTGATTATATTTTTCTTTGTAAGCCTTCTTTTCTTTCTGCCACCGAAGATTCAAATATCTGATAATTCTATAGGTATAGTTTTAATTGTGCTATTATTACTGCAACTATTGCGCACCTATAAGCAACTCTTTGACTACTCCTGGTGGGGCACAATTTGGAGACTTCTTGTTTCAATGGTAGCAGGAGTTGCCCTCATATTATTAGTTTTTCTTATTTTGCGATATGTGGTATCGTTTATTTATTCTGATTGGACCAATTCTTTAAACAACGTATCTAAAGTATTGTTATTTGTGTTGTGCATAATAATACCGCTGGGAGGTGCTCACATGATAAATAAGAAAACAGCGCGCAAGCGATTAGCCTCCCAAAAAGGCACCGAGTAATTCGCTCAATTAGCCGTATCGCTTAAGGAATATTATTACTAAACTCGCTGTTTTATCAAAGAGGCGAGCCGGTGGGCAGAGTCGTCAATCTCCTGCTCACTCTCGAGGAAGGTGGAGTCAAACTCCAGTTGTGCCTGCTCATAGAACTTGCGGCGAGCCTCAAGGCCTTTTCTCACCGATTCCATTATCTGCTCGTCGCTCATGTCGTTGAGCAGTGGGCGCTTGGCGCGTTGCTCGGGCAGCACCAGGCGCGAGGTGATGCGCTCCACGCTCGCCCGCAGCCACACGGTGATGCCCACGCTGTTCATCAGTTCCATATTCTCACTGCGGAGCGGAGTGCCGCCACCACACGCCACAACCTTGTTGCCATCGCTGGCGGCAACATCGCGCAGGGCCGAGCGTTCCAGCTCGCGGAAGTGCGCCTCGCCATAATGCTGGAACACCTCCTTGGCAGTCATCCCGCACTGCTGCTCAATGTAAGTGTCGAGGTCGACAAAGCGCCATCCCAGCACCCGCGCCAGCGGCTCGCCAAGCGTAGTCTTCCCACAGCCCATGTATCCTATCAAAAATACTGTCGTCATCATTGCGCAAAAATACACAAATATTCCTTTACTACAAACACCACGACAAAATAATTCATAATCCACAACCCATTGCAGGGTAATGGACAATTGAGACTACGCATTGTTTAATGCACAATGCATAATTCACGATGCACAATAGGGCTGCGCATTGTTGTGCAAAACTACAGAATTTTCATCTTGTAGGGACAAGGCGTGCCTTGTCCGCAAGGGGCAGACCTTCGGAGAGAAATACTAAGCCGTAGCACAGCCCGAGGCTGATCCCTCGGTGTCGATTCCTCATTGATGGCACAGTGACAAGACAGCCGGAGGCTGACCCCATGTGTAACCCCCAGTACCGATTGCGGAGCGAGCGACAGCGAGCAGAGCAATCGGCACTGGGGGCATAGCGTCTATCCCTATCCACTCAGCTGAAGGCTGACCCCATGTTGGTCTTTGAGGGAAAACCTCTCGTCAATAGTGCCTCCCTTGTCAATGATAAAATCCCTGTACTCCTCGGCAAATGTCGTCACCCCAACATCGCATTATTTTTTGGGTCAGCCTCCGGCTGAGAAATAGAAGATGAGGTTCCCCCCCCAGTGCCGCCATCTCCGCTCGCTATCGCTCGCTCCGACGGCGGTACTGGGGGCATTCTATGTTCAAATGCAAGAAAAAAGTCACTTTTTTTCTACTTTTTTTGAATTTCACCATAATAGGTGTCATTTTTAACCATCG
>ONIY01000020.1 GCA_900318065.1 uncultured Prevotellaceae bacterium | reverse complement strand
TACCCTTACTTTCTTATCCATTATTATAAAGTATTAATATTGTTACGCAAAATCGAGTGCAAAATTAGTGCAAGCCGAGCGAAATACAAAATCAAAAACAAAGTTTTTAGATTTTTATTTCTGAGGCGTAGCCTAAAGTTAGTAAAAAGTTATCAGTTTTCAGTTTTCAGTTATCAGTAGTCAGTTATCAGTTATGAGTTATCATTTGTCAGTTTAATGGTTGCAGTGCGTTACGTTAGAATCTTATCACTGTATTCCATAAACCATAAACTATAAACCATAAACCAAGTTCAGTTATCAGTTTAATGGTATCAGTTTGTCAGTTTTTTCATTAACCCCAAAAATTGCTCCATTATTTTTTGGTATGTGTGAGAAAAGTAGTAATTTTGCATGTTTTAAAGCATAATTCTAAAGCAGATGAGTATAAAAAGTACGCTCGAGAAGGTTATTAGCGAAGACTTAGCGGCGATATGGAGCCTGCTTAATCCCGAGGAGAAACGCCAGATTACCGACAATTTTGAGATTCACAATTTCAAGAAGAATCAAATCATTTATGCCGAGAAAGATAATCCTATGTATCTGTGGTGCCTGCTCAAGGGCAAGGTAAAGCTCTATAAAGACGGCATAGGCGGCAGGCAGCAAATTCTGCGTCTGTATCGCCCCATCCAGTACTTTGGCTACCGTGCCTATTTTGCCAATGAGCCCTATGTGTCGACAGCTGCGGCATTTGAATCGTCGTCGGTAGGCTCGTTGCCCATGGACCTGGTCAAGAGCATGATTGACAACAACCGCGACCTGGCATGGTTCTTCATTCATGAGTTGTCGAAGAATCTGGGAGGCAGCGACACTAAGATTGTCACCTTGACACAGAAGCACATTCGCGGTCGCCTCGCCGAGGCGTTGATACTGCTCATCGATAACTACGGCTTTGAGGACGACGGCAAGACACTGAAAATCTACATGGCGCGCGAGGATGTTGCCAACCTGTCGAACATGACCACCAGCAACGCCATTCGCACCCTGTCGGCATTTGCCCAGGAGCGCATCATCACCGTCGACGGCCGCCGCATCAAGATTGTAGATGAGGCTAAACTGCGACAAATCAGCAAGTTTGGATAATTTTTAATAACTGAACCTGGTTTATGGTTTATAGTTTATGGTTTATGGAAGACAGTGATGAGATTCTAAAGCATCACAATCACTAAACCTGATAACTGATAACTGACTACTGAAAACTGATAACTGACAACTGACTACTTCCAATGATAATTGCACAAGCAAAACGCAAAGAGAACATCGCCGAATATCTGCTCTACATGTGGCAGGTAGAGGACATAATACGTGCCATGGGGATGGACATCGACAAGATCAAGGCCGGCATTATCGACCGCTACGACGTTGACGAGAACACCCGCAAGGAGATTGTCGACTGGTGGGAAGGACTCATCATGATGATGCAGCATGAAGGCAAGCAACAGGCTGGTCACCTGCAAATCAACAAGAACGTGCTCATTCGCCTTAACGACCTCCACAACGAGTTGCTCAAGAGCACTAAGCACCCAGAGTATGGCGCCGAGTTCTATAAGACCCTGCCATTTATCGTGGAACTGCGCTCCAAGACCCCAAAGGATCAACAGGTGGGCGAACTCGAGACCTGCTTCAACGCCCTCTATGGCACCTTGATGCTCAAGCTGCAAGGCAAAGAGATAGGCAAAGACACACAAGTGGCAATAAACCAAATATCCCATTTCATAGGCACTCTTGCCGCCTATTTCAAGAAAGACGAGGAGAAACCTCTTTTTGAAGATGAGATAAACGAATAAAAGAATAATGAACAAAAAGACTATACTTATCACAGGCGCTAATGGCCAGCTGGGTCGCGAGATGCGCAAGGTGCTCGACGGCGACATCTTTGTCAATGCCATCTACACCGATGTGGAAGAACTCGACATAACATGCCAGCAGGCAATAGAAGACTGCCTGGCGAGCAACAAGGTTGACTATGTGGTCAACTGCGCTGCCTACACTGCAGTAGACGCCGCAGAGAGCAATGTGGAGCTTTGCACCAAGCTTAACGTGGAAGCCCCCACCCTGCTGGCGCAAGCAGCCCACAAGCATGGCGCCAAACTAATCCATGTGTCGACCGACTATGTGTTTGACGGCACCAGCTGCCGCCCCTACCGCGAGGATGACCCCGTGTGCCCTGCATCGGTCTACGGCAGCACCAAAGCCAGTGGCGAGAAACATATAATAGATGTTGCCCCCGAGAGCATCATAATCAGAACCGCCTGGCTCTATTCGCCGCACGGCAAGAACTTTGTCAAGACAATGCTTGAGCTGGGACGCAGCCGCGAGTCGCTGCGTGTGGTGTGCGACCAAGTGGGAACTCCCACCTGTGCCCTCGACCTTGCCAGCGTGATAAAGACATTCATCGACAGCGAGCAGTGGCATCCCGGCATCTACCACTTCAGCAACGAGGGCGCCATCTCGTGGTATGACTTCACTATTGCCATCCACCGCATTGCCGGCATCACCACTTGCCATGTGCTGCCATGCATGAGCAAGGACTACCCCACCGCCGCCAAGCGCCCCCACTATAGCGTACTTGACAAGAGCAAGATTAAAGAAACACTAGGCATAGAAATCCCCCACTGGGAAGAAAGCCTTGAACAATGCATAAATTCAATGCTCAATAAATAATGCACAATTGATCCCTCGACTGCTCGATAGTTCGGCCGCTCGATTGCTCTACTGAAACTTGATAACTGATAACTGACAACTGATAACTGACAACTGACAACTATAATGGCTTTTAACGACGAAATAACCAAGAGGCGCACCTTTGCCATCATCTCGCACCCCGATGCGGGAAAGACCACATTGACCGAGAAACTCCTTCTCTTTGGTGGAGCAATACATGTGGCAGGTGCTGTGAAATCCAACAAGATCAAGAAAACCGCCACCAGCGACTGGATGGACATTGAGAAGCAGCGCGGCATCTCGGTAGCCACATCGGTGATGGGGTTCAACTATAACGACTATAAAATCAACATCCTCGACACCCCTGGCCACCAGGACTTTGCCGAGGACACCTATCGCACCCTTACCGCCGTCGACAGCGTTATTATCGTAGTAGACGTGGCAAAAGGTGTGGAGACCCAAACCCGTAAACTCATGGAGGTGTGCCGCATGCGCAACACCCCTGTAATAATCTTTGTCAACAAGCTCGACCGCGAGGGCCGCGACCCGTTTGACATCCTCGACGAACTCGAGCAAGAACTGAAAATCTCGGTTCGCCCCTTGACCTGGCCCATCAATATAGGTGCGCGCTTCAAGGGCGTTTACAACATCTATGAGCAGAGCCTTGACCTGTTCAAACCCGACAAGCAGCATGTGACCGAGCGCGTGGAGATTGACGACATCAATTCGCCCGAGATTGACAAGCAGGTGGGCGCCGACGATGCACAGAAACTGCGCGACGACATCGAACTCGTTGACGGTGTGTACCCCGACTTTGAGGTTGCCGACTATCTCGACGCACAAGTTGCACCAGTGTTCTTTGGCTCGGCACTCAACACCTTTGGTGTGAAAGAGTTGCTCGACTGCTTTATCAAGATAGCCCCGTCGCCCAAGCCCGTTCAAGCCATTGAGCGCGTGGTGGAGCCCAGCGAGGAGAAGTTCACTGGTTTCGTGTTCAAGATACAAGCCAACATGGACCCCAACCACCGCAGCTGCATCGCCTTTGTGAAGATATGCTCCGGTGTGTTCCACCGTAACAACACCTATCTGCACGTGCGCAGCGGTAAGACCTACCGCTTCAGCGCTCCCACCGCCTTCATGGCTCAGCGCAAAGACGTGGTCGACGACGCCTATCCCGGCGACGTGATAGGCCTGCCCGACAGTGGCAGCATCTTCAAGATAGGCGATACCTTGACCGAGGGCGAGAACCTTCACTTCAAGGGACTGCCAAGCTTCTCACCCGAGATGTTCAAGTACATCGAGAACAGCGACCCCATGAAAGCCAAGCAGCTCAACAAGGGCATCGCGCAACTTATGGACGAGGGAGTGGCACAGCTCTTTGTAAACCAGTTCAATAACCGCAAGATTGTGGGGACAGTGGGACAGTTGCAGTTTGAGGTGATACAATACCGCCTGCTGCACGAGTACAATGCACAGTGCCGCTGGGAGCCCATCAGCCTCTACAAGGCATGCTGGATAGAGAGCGAAGACGAAGAGGCGCTCGAAGCCTTCAAGCACCGCAAGCACCAGTTC
The DNA here is from genome assembly GCA_900318065.1 of uncultured Prevotellaceae bacterium. GTDB lineage: Bacteria > Bacteroidota > Bacteroidia > Bacteroidales > Muribaculaceae > Sodaliphilus. The sequence continues at coordinate 73,465 of ONIY01000020.1, read as the reverse complement.
ATGGCTGTAGATACCGAAGGCCGCGACGTGTTCCTTGCCGACTCAGGCTACGTGCTGCAGATGGCACAGCAAGACTTCCCCAAGATAAAATTCCATTTCACCAGCGAGTTTTAATCGCCACTTTTTTGAAATATCATTGACTAATTAGTAACTTTGCAGCCTCAAAACAAGCAAATAAAAAAGAGTATCAAAATATGGACCCTCAAGAGAGTTTAAAACAGTTATACAAGCAATACGTAGGCAGTGAGCCCACCGAGATAAAATTAATGGACAAGGCTGGTTCCAACCGCCGCTACTATCGCCTCTCGGGCGACAAGTCGATAGTGGGAGTAATTGGCGAGTCTCGTGAAGAGAACGAGGCATTCATCTATATAGCCACCCACTTCAAGGAGCAAGGGCTGTCGGTTCCCACCGTCTATGGTGTGAGCGACGACCACATGGTCTACATCCAGGAAGATTTGGGCGGCAAGCCCGACAATATCCTGTGGAACAAAATTCGCCGCAGCAGCATCACCCATGCCTTCACCCACGAGGAGAAAGAACTCCTGCGCCGCACCATGCGTGACCTGTGCGACATCCAGTTCCGTGGCACTAAGAGGTTTGACTACAGCAAGTGCTACCCTGCCGAGTGCTTTGACGAGCGTTCCATCAAGTGGGACCTCAACTACTTCAAGTACTGTTTCTTGAAAGCCACAGGCGTGATATTCAATGAGAACAAACTTGAGAACGACTTCGAGACCCTCACCAGCGACCTGCTGTCGGTTCCCAGCGACACATTCATGTATCGTGACTTCCAGTCGCGCAATGTCATGCTCGTGGGCGACACCGAGCACCCCATCGACTGCAAACTCGCCTATATCGACTTCCAAGGTGGCCGCCGTGGTCCGTACTACTACGACGTGGCATCGTTTGTGTGGCAATCTCGTGCCAAGTACCCCGAAGACCTGAAGAAAGACCTCATCCAGGTCTATCTTGAACAACTCAAGAGCTACAAGCCCGACCTTGACGAGAAGCAGTTCTACGAGAACCTGCGCCTCTTCGTGCTCTTCCGCACCCTGCAAGTGCTGGGCGCCTACGGCTTCCGCGGCTACTTTGAGAAGAAGCCCGACTTCATGAAGAACAGCATCGTGCCAGCCATTGCCAACCTGCGTCGCTTGATAACCAATAACCCATTTGAGCGTTATCCCTACTTGACCGAGGTGATCAATGAGCTGGTGAACATGAAAGACTTCACCAGCGAGGAGAAATCGCTCACCGTGAGAGTGATGAGTTTTGCCTACAAGAAAGGCATTCCCCACGACCCATCGGGCAACGGCGGTGGCTATGTATTTGACTGCCGCGCACTTAACAACCCTGGCAAGTATGACAAGTACAAAGCCTTCACCGGCCTCGACGATAACGTGATCAAGTTCCTCCAGAAGGAGAGCACCATCGACCAGTGGCTCGTTCATGTCTATGCCATGGTCGACGAGTCGGTAGAGCGATACAAGAAGCGCAACTTCACCGACCTGATGGTATGCTTTGGCTGTACTGGTGGTCAGCACCGTTCGGTATATGCCGCTCAGCATCTTGCGGAGCACATCTATAAGAAATTCAACGTGCGCGTCGAGCTCACCCACCGCGAGCAGAGCGGCCACGACCGCACCTTCAATCCCGTTGAAGAATGAAAGCGATGATATTTGCAGCCGGCCTAGGAACCCGGCTGCGTCCTTTAACCAACGACCGCCCCAAGGCCTTAGTGGAAATAGGCGGCAAGACCATGCTTGAGCGAGTGATCGTAAAACTCGCCGAGGCAGGTTTCGACGACATCACTATCAACATCCACCACTTTGGAGAGAAAATCATTGATTTTCTTGAAAAGAACAACAACTTTGGACTGAACGTCCACATCAGCGATGAGCGAGACCTCTTGCTCGACACTGGTGGCGGCATCCTCAAGGCGCGTCCATTCCTCGACGGCGATGAGCCATTCCTCGTGCACAATGCCGACATTCTCACCAACATTGACTTGCTTGACATGTATCAACGTCATGTTGAGAGTGGTGCCATGGCAACTTTGCTGGTCAAAGACCGCAAGACCAGCCGTTATTTTGTCTTCGACGATGACTACCGACTGCAAGGCTGGATTAACAAGTCTACTGGCGAGACTCGTCCAGAGCAGTTTGTGCACCGTGAGGGCATGCATGAGCTTGCCTTTGGTGGCATCCATGTGATTTCGCCAAGCATTTTTCAAGAATTAGAGAGTTATTCTAAAGGCCAGCCAAAATTCTCGATCACTCCATTCTACGTTGACGAGTGTCACAATCATGTGATAAGGGGATATGTGCAAGATGCGCCCTACACCTGGCTCGACGTGGGCAAACCCGAGACTCTCAAAGAAGCCGAGGACGAAGTGAAGAACATGTGATATAGAGATATTTCTCAAAAAAAATTGAGACAATAGGTGTAATTCTATTGTCTCAACTTTTTATAACTTGGACTATTGTGTCAAAATCCGTAGTCGAAATTGTCTTCCTCTTCAAGACTACTGTTGGGCTCTTTGTAGCACATGTACTTGAATAGCGACACCACCACATTCTCATTCTCCTTGGCGGTGAAGTAGAATCCCGAGCCATTAGTCTTGTCTTCGAGTCCCCAGTAGAGAAATCCCTCAAGTGCATTACCAATCTTGAGCTGTCGGCAATAAGCAATTGATGTCTTATCAATCTTTGTGGGCAGCACTGCCAGCTCGGCAGCACTGTACTGAGTCTCAAAATCGACACAACGCAAGTAGAAGGCATCCTGGGTTTGTCCCATAGCGATACCCTGAGCGTCATAGTCGTAGAAATACTCACCATTACGCTGAAGCGGGCTTTGGCCACGACTAGAGGCGACATCCACGATTTGTGAAACGATGAGTTGTGGATTGGTCGATTGTGCCGCCACAGCAAAGTTCCAGTCGCCCACTGTGCTCTTACCATATCCCACTACCACAGCACCCTTGATTGACGCTATCATATCCTTGTGCTTCAAGCCATGAGTCAAGGGGGTAGACTCCATCACCTCAAACATCTTCTCCATTTGAGGCATAGCAACGAGTTTATAACCATCAATCTTAATGGCAAAATAAGAATCCAGTTCATTGCCAGGGATGAGAGAGAGCACATTGCTGGCACTGTCGGTTGAAGTGGCTATCAAGTTGTCATAGAGCTGACTGTACTGTCCGTTCTTGTCATAGATGAGCTGAGTGCTGATTTTTGCCACGTCACCATCTTCCTTCGAGAAGTTGAAATCAACAGTGGCCTTCATAGCCTTGATGTCGCTATCGGTGATTATCTCTATAGCCGGCACATTTCCAAAGATAGTGCTAAACCTTGAATTAGTCTTCAATATTGTGCTGAACTCCTTCACCTTGACATAGGCATTAATGTCGCAAGAATCGGCAAGATTAGAAGCCACTTCATCATTACTGAGCAAGCTGGGTTTTGTCTTTCCCAGTATGTCGCCAGCAGCAATGGCAGCCACCTTGGCATCAACAGGATTGCTGTATCGGCCAATGAGAAGCACATCGCCGTCGATAACATAGGCATAGTCGAGATGGGTGGCGAAGTCAACACCTTCAACCTCGGTCATCTTAGACGAAGTGATTTTTCTCACCATCTCTCTGGTGGCATCACCGTCGACGAGAGGCAGCAGCGTCACAATCTTGTAAATGCCTGGTGAGAAAAACACATAGCACTTGCTGTTGATGTCGATGCCCGATGCGGGAAGATTGTCGATAAGGTCACCCAGCAACGTGGGGTCGGAGTCCTCAATCACCTTTTTCAAGTCTTGTGGGACAACCACATTCCCTTGATCTATCATGCGTGCCTTATCCAGAATTTTAGGCAGGTCGATAGATACAACACCCACAGCATCGTCGGGCACCATAGCCCTCAGATTCTCATCGGTTGAATTGCAGGAAACCATCAAGGTAGCAATGCCAACCAGTAATGCTACATATAAAAATGCTCTCTTCATTGCTTTGTGCGATTTTGGATGCAAAAGTAACACATTATTCAATTATAGCAATCAAAAAGACTTCGTTTTTTGTTGCTTGTTGATAAGTTTTCTAATAAAACTATTGCAATATACTATTAAATTACTATTTTTGAACCACAAATTAACAAGACACCCAAAAATGGTGGGTAATACGATTAACAAAAAAACAGAATGAATCATGAACGACATTTCTGATATTTTGAGAGCATTACTTGACCAACTCGCAAGTACTAGCGAAGTGGAGAGAGAGTTTGCCAGCATGATGAACAATGATCCCCAACTCAAGGAAGACTACAAGCAATGGTGTGATGAAATGGGATATGATGCCAAGACCGGCTATCAGGATTTCATCGATGAACAGATGCAAGACCGCGATGAGTTTTGGGAGGTGATGTCAGAATAATTTATGGGGAAAGATATAAATGCGCTTTATATTCCACCCCATTTTTTACTCTAAAACCAAATAAATGACAAAACTCTTATCTCTCTCTCGCGTGCTGCCTGCCGAATGGGAACGACAGGACGCAATAGTTGTGGCGTGGCCTCATCGTGGCACCGACTGGCACTATATGCTCAGCCAGGCGCAGCAATGTTTCAAGAATGTAGCCGCCGCTATTGTCAAGGAAATGCGACTCATTGTGGTTGCTCCTGATGCCAAAGCCGTGCGCCGTCAGTTGAGCGACCTTGAAAATGGCGACAATATCATTTATGTGGAATGCGAGACCAACGACACCTGGGCGCGCGACTTTGGACCCATCTCGGTAGTTGACGATGGCAAGCACCTGATGCTTGACTTCAAGTTCAACGCCTGGGGGATGAAATTCCCTTCCTGCCACGATAATCTCATCTGCCACCACATGGCAAGCAACGGCATCTTCAATGCCACCTGGGTCAATTGCCAGGACTTTGTGCTTGAGGGAGGCTCCATCGAGAGCGATGGTCAAGGAACCATTCTCACCACCAGCCGGTGCCTGCTCTCACCCAACCGCAACGGATGGCTCAGCAAAGAAGGCATAGAAGAGGTTTTTAACAGTCGATTAGGTGCAAAGAAAGTGCTGTGGCTTGACAATGGCGAACTCACTGGCGACGACACCGACGCCCACATCGACACCCTGGCACGACTAGCACCTGGCAACACTATTCTATATGTGAAATGTGATGACCCCAGCGACGAGCAATATGAGCCATTGCGGCTCATGGAGCAAGAACTTGCTACCATGACCAATGCTCAGGACGAGAAATTCAACCTCGTGTCACTGCCATGTCCCTCGCCCATTCATGACGAAGACGGACAAAGACTGCCGGCGACCTATGCCAACTTCCTGATTACCAACAGTCAAGTCCTTGTCCCCGTCTATGAACAACCCGAGAACGACAAAAAGGCGCTGGACACTATAGGCAAGGTGTTTGACACGCGCACGGTAGTGGGCATCGACTGCAACGCATTGATACAGCAGCACGGCTCATTGCACTGCATCACAATGCAAATTCCCGAGAACTATCTTAAAACAACATAAGACTATGAAAATAGGAATCATTCAACAGCACAACAGCAGCGACGTGGCAAGCAACCGCAGCCGCCTGCTTGAGAAAATTGCTAAACTGGCTCATGACGGAGCCGAGCTGGTGGTTCTGCAAGAACTGCATGACTCATTATACTTTTGCCAAGAAGAGAACGTCGACAACTTCGACCTTGCAACACCCATTCCTGGAGATATTACACAAGCCTACTCACAAGCAGCGCGTGACAACAACATCGTGCTCGTGACATCGCTCTTTGAACGCAGGGCGGCTGGATTGTACCATAACACCGCAGTAGTCTTTGAAAAAGACGGAACAATAGCCGGCAAGTACCGCAAGATGCACATCCCCGACGATCCAGCCTATTATGAGAAGTTCTACTTCACTCCTGGCGACATTGGGTTTGAGCCCATCACCACTAGTGTGGGAAAACTTGGAGTGCTTGTGTGCTGGGACCAGTGGTATCCCGAGGCTGCACGCCTGATGGCACTGCGCGGAGCACAGATTCTCATCTACCCCACTGCCATAGGCTTTGAGAGCAGTGACAACGAGAATGAGAAGATGCGCCAGCTCAATGCGTGGATGACGGTTCAACTGGGGCATGCTGTTGCCAATGGCATCCCCGTGGTGACTGTGAACCGTGTGGGTCACGAACCCGACCCAAGCGGTCAGACCAATGGCATAGAATTTTGGGGAAGCAGTTTCGTGGCAGGTCAGCAAGGAGAGATATTGCACTGCGCCTCGAGCAATGAAGAGGAAGAGACAATTATCGACGTTAGCCTGGAGCGCACCGAGCGCGTGCGCCGCTGGTGGCCGTTCCTCAGGGACCGCCGCATCGACCACTATCAAGGCCTCGACAAGAGATTCCTTGATTAACGAAAAAATGACCTCAAAGGGAATTTCCATTGAGGTCATTTTTATTTCTTGTCACAAAAAGGTGAAGAGCACCGGAACGGGGATGTGCCCCTTGATAGTGTAGAGGATGTCGCTAGTGTAGGTGCTGCGACCACGATAGATGTGATTACTGGTAATTGTGTTCATGATGTCGCTGGAATAAGTGCTGCGACCTTGATACACATATTTCCCGTCCCATGTGGCAATGATATCGCTCGAATAGGAACTGCGACCGCTATATAGATAGCGACCATCCCACGAGCAAATGATATCGCTGGTATAGGTGCTGCGACCGTTATACATGTATTTACCGTCCCAAGTGAGCAATATGTCGCTCGTGTAAGTGCTGTTGCCACGATAGAGGTGACGTCCGTCCCAAGTAGCTATAATGTTGCTTGTGTAGGTGCTATTGCCACGATAGATGTGTGAGACAGCATGCAACTGCAATGCAATAGCAGTTAATATTGTAAATAGCAGTATACGTCTCATTTTTTCTCAGTTTCTATAGGTTGCTCATCATTTTCCTGTTGCTTGAAGGTGACAGTGCGGTTGTACACATAGTTGGCAATTGTGTATACCACCATCGAAATCACCATCACAATGTTTTGACCAGCCTTCTCCATGGGAAGGAACGGAATAGTGTCGACAGGAAGGTTCTTCCAGCCCAGTCCTTCGAGAAGCAACAAGCTCACGCCACCCTGCAGCAACCAGCAGATGATGAATCCGCAACCAAAGAGCAACGCCTCTCGCTTGAGATTCTTCTTGGTCTTGAACACCCAGTTGCGGTTCCAGATGAAGCTGTTTATCACACCCAGCACATATCCAATAATATTAGATGGACCATAGGGCACCTTGAGCCAAGTGTTGAGCAAGTAGAAAGAAATTGCTGTGATGAGAGTGTTCATCACTCCTATCACGCCATACTTGGCAAGTTGCACAAGAGTCTTTGCGGCTTCGCTTTTATTTATCATCGTCTTATGGTATAAAAGAGTTTTTCTATTGGTCTAAAAAGTGCTGTGCCAGCGAGGAGAAAGAGTCGAAACACAAGTCGGCACTGGTGCAAGTGCCAAATCCCCACTTGGCAAAGGCAAACGCTATGCTGGCATCATGAGCCTGATCGCAGTCGGCTTGCGTGTCGCCCACATAGATGGGATTCTGTAGCGAGTAATGTTGCTTCATGTATCGCAGGTTCTCGCTTTTTGACACAGGTCGCTCACCTTGCGCGAGCAGGCCCTCAAAAAGGCAAGTAGTACCAGTGAAGGCAGTAAAGTTCACCAGCCCGCGCGCCGAGCAATTGCTAAGCATGAAGAGCCTGTAGCGCTTGCTCAGGGCAGTGAGTCCCTCACTCACTCCGTCATATAGCACGCCACCGAGCGATGGCATCATGTTGTTCTCGTTCTCTCCCAGCAATTTCAGGAAGACCGATCTCTCAACGTTGACCGTGTCGCCAAGCAGGTGCTCCAATATCTCGTCGAGGCTCATGCCCATGTACTTCATGAGGTCAGATCCACTGAACGAAGCGTCGATCCCGAGATCCTGGCATGTCGCGTTCCAAACCTTGGCATAGGAGTGAGTGGCATTCCACAAGGTGCCATCCATGTCAAAGATTAGCGCATCGATATTGCCAGGCGAGAGGTTCATTGTTAAGAGCGTTATTTAGAGGGTGTGACAATCACTCCCAGGTCTATCACATTCTTCACCACCTCGCAGTTGTTCATAGCCTGCCACACTACAATGTTGCTCACCTGCGACGGTCTCACCCCTTGCGCAATCACCACACTCGACTGGTAGATAGCACCAAATCCCGAGCCAAGCCAGTTGCCATAGCCATCCGAGAGTTCGAAGTCGATGTCATGCCTTGTCACGTTCTTCACACTATCAATCAAGTCGACAACCAGACTGAGATTACTGTACTGGTAGTCGTTGTTGTGACGCACCGCAAGAGCGATGTCGTAGGTGAGCGACGAGTCGGAATACTCGGGTGTGAACTTTAGCGACATGTTCTTGCTCCAACCATCGTCGGGCAAGGTCTTGAAATGCGCCATTGAGTCTTGCCCAAACGAGCATCCATTCAAGCAAGAGACAGCTAGTGCCAGCACTGCCACAATGGTAGCGATGCGTCCTTTCAATATTTTCATGTCACCAATCACAATATTTCAACTGTTGCAAGTGCGAGAGTGTTACTAATCTTGTGGATTCTTGGCCCTGGCCTCGGGGTTGCGGGGACGGAACTCCTTCAGACCCGTGGGCTGCATGCCGGGGTCACCCTTGCCTCCATGGCCATTGCGCCCGTCACGCATCTTGCCGCCACCTTTACGGCGACGATCATCGCGACGGTCTTCACGGTGGTCATCTCGGCGTTCATCGCGACGTCCATCTCCACCACCCTGCTTGGGCTTGCGGTCTCTTGCCGCCTGAGGGGCTTTTTCCTTGACCGGCTGCTGTGGCTGCGGCTTGCGATTCTTCTTTTTCTTCTTTTTCTTAGCGTTGTCGAAGCGGCTGATGCTGTCCTGACCTATCAAGTCGCCATAGGCACTGCGCTCCACATTCACCTCGGTGTCGGAGTCTTGCAGGCGTTCGGGCTTGATGCCTTGCTTGTTCAGAGCCATAACTTCCACAACCCTGTCGGGTGAGATAGTCACGAGGTCGGTTGGTGCGCCTTTCTCGGTAGAATAGGTAATCTCACGCTTGAGGATATCGGTCTTGAAGTGATAGTAGGACTTGTCTTTAGTCTCGAGTACCACGTCACGCTTGGGCAACGACTTCGACACCTCAACATAGGTGTCAACCTCAAAGTTGATGCAGCACTTGAGCTTAGCGCACTGGCCAGCAAGCTTCTGAGGATTTAACGACACCTCCTGATACCTTGCTGCGCTTGTTGCCACCGAGACAAAGTTGCTCATCCAGCTGGCGCAGCACAACGGACGCCCACAGGGTCCAATGCCGCCTATTCGTCCTGCCTCTTGACGAGCACCAATCTGCTTCATCTCGACGCGAATCTTGAACACGTCGGCAAGCACCTTGATGAGCTGGCGAAAGTCGACGCGTCCATCGGCGATATAGTAGAATATCGCTTTGTTTCCATCGCCCTGATACTCCACGTCGCCAATTTTCATCTCAAGACCCAGGTCCTTGGCAATCTTGCGAGAGCGAATCATCGTGTCGATTTCCTTGGCCTTAGCCTGCTCAAACCGTTCGATGTCGGCAGGTTTGGCTTTTCGGAACACTCTCAAGATCTCGGCATCGGGACGCAGTCGAGTGCGCTTCATCTGCAGCATCGCCAGCTTTCCGGTGAGTGCCACAGTGCCAATGTCATGGCCGGGATTAGCCTCTACAGCCACCACATCGCCCTGATGGAGGTCGAGCTTCGCCGAGTTGCGATAGAACCCCCGCCTGGTGTTCTTGAAATGCACCTCCACGATATCGAAGTCGTTCTTCCCACCCGGCACATCGTCAAGCCAGTTAAAGCTGTCGAGGTTGCAGCGAGCAGCAAATGCATTGCCACCACAACTGTCGCAGCCTCCACACTTACTGGTGCTGGCCGATTCCTGAGGCGTTATTTGGTTGTTGATTTCGTTCATGAGAGCCAACTCAATTATTTAGCAAAGCTAACGGCACGAGTTTCGCGGATAACGGTAATTCTCACTTGTCCGGGATAGGTCATCTCGTCTTGAATCTTCTGAGCTATCTCGGTTGAGAGTTTCTCGGTCTCTTGATCACTAATCTTGTCGGCGCCAACGATCACGCGCAGCTCGCGACCAGCCTGGATGGCGTAGGTCTTGACAACACCGGGATAAGACATTGCCAGACGCTCCAGGTCGTTAAGACGCTTGATATAGGCCTCGACAACCTCGCGGCGTGCACCAGGACGCGCACCCGAGATGGCGTCGCACACTTGCACGATGGGAGCATAGAGGCTGGTAGCCTCCTCCTCGTCGTGGTGAGCACCAATAGCATTGCAAATGTCGCCTTTCTCCTTGTATTTCTCGGCAAGCTTCATGCCAAGCTGAGCGTGTGGCAACTCGGGCTCATCATCGGGCACCTTGCCAATGTCGTGGAGCAGTCCAGCACGGCGGGCCTTCTTGGGATTCAATCCAAGCTCGCTAGCCATCACGGCACACAAGTTGGCTGTCTCACGTGAGTGCTGCAGCAAGTTCTGACCGTAGCTCGAGCGGTATTTCATCTTTCCAATGAGACGAATGAGCTCGGGGTGCAGGCCATGGATACCCAGGTCGATGGCTGTGCGCTTACCAGTCTCGATAATCTCGTCCTCAACCTGCTTGCGCACCTTGGCAACAACCTCCTCGATGCGAGCAGGATGGATGCGGCCGTCGGCAACCAGTTGATGGAGAGCCAGTCGTGCAATCTCCCTACGCACGGGGTCAAAGCTTGAGAGCACGATAGCCTCGGGGGTATCGTCAACGATAATCTCAATGCCAGTAGCGGCCTCCAGAGCGCGAATGTTGCGTCCTTCGCGGCCAATGATGCGTCCCTTCATCTCATCGTTGTCGATGTGGAACACAGTGACGGCATTTTCAATAGCCGTCTCGGTGGCAACGCGCTGAATAGTGGTGACGATGATGCGCTTAGCCTCCTTGTTGGCAGTGAGCTTAGCGTCGTCCATGATATCGTTGATATAACTGGCGGCGGCAGTCTTAGCCTCATCCTTGAGCGACTCAATGAGTTTCTCCTTAGCCTCCTCGGCCGAGAGTCCGCTCACGTGCTCCAAGGTGTCGCGCACCTTCATTTCCATTTTATCAACCTCTTTCTTGCGGTCGTCGAGCACAGCCAGCTGATTGTCGAGGTTCACCTTCAGTGAGTCGGTCTCGTTTTTCTTGCGCTGCAACTCCTGTTGCTGCTGATTGAGTTGAATTTCTCTCTGCTTTAGTTTAGCCTCACTTGACTGCACCTTGGCAAGGCGGGCATTGGCTTGCTTCTCGCTCTCGCTTTTTATAGCAAGTCCTTCTTCTTTACCCTTCAACACTTCGTTGTTCTTAAGCACCTCGGCCTCAAGTTTAGCCTTTTCCACAATCGTGTTGGCCTGCGACTTAGCGCTACGCTTTGAAATCATACTTGCCACAACAGCTCCTATTACCAGAGCCACGATTGCTACTGTGATATAAATAAATATGTCCATTATAAAAATAAAATATATTAAATAAAAAGCACCGCTCGCCGCAAGCCACACACAAATGGGCACGAACTTGCGCAAGAAGTGCAGGAACCTATTAGTCAATATTTTGGTCGTCCCGGCCGGCAATGCTCACATTGTAAGACACAACGGCTCACTGCCTCACGAGGCGTCATCTTATATCTTCACGACCACATCGTTGAGCTCTTGCTCAAACTGGGTCAGGAACTTGTTGACAGCGACATTTTGATTATAAGACTTAGAATAAAGTCTTGCAAACTGGAAAGCAACCATTGCCATTACCCGCTGCGAGGAATTCTCACCTTCAAAGCGGTTAATCCACTTGTTCCACAGCGTGTTAACAAGCTTCTCGGCCTCTCGATAGGTTGCTTCCTCGTCGCGTGGGATGGTGAGCGCAATGGGCTCAACATCGGCAATCCTTATCAATATATTTAAGTTTTTATCGTTGCTTTCCATTATAATCAAGCATCATTCATTAAGTTGAGCGATGCATTTGTCAATGTCCCGCACTAATGTGGAGATTGTGGTTCTGGCATTGTCCACATCCTCATGAGTGGGAGCTATCACTCGAGCCATCTTCAAGTAGCTGATTTCTTGCTTGATGCGCTCGTTATCTTTCTTCATTTGCTCTATCTCATTCTTGAGTTGCTCATTGTCGCTGGCAAGCTCTTGATGAGCTCGCTCTAGGGCACGATATTTTTCAACCAAGATGTTACTCTTGCTGATGATGCGTGCCAGTGTCTGTTGCAACTCATTTGCCATAGTTCTCCAAAATTTTACAAAAGTACAAAAAAATTCTCTACCGTGACAAACTATAAGTCTTTTTTTATATAATTTTATTAAAAAAACTAGATAATAGAGTACTTAGCGTCAAAAAAATTGTTACTTTTGCCCTATGTTACAATATATAGTTGGTGGCAGCAATGTCCATGAGATGATAGAAACAGCGCAGCAGGCTCTTGAAAATGGCTGCCGATGGTTAAGGCTCGACTTTAGCCTGCTGCCACAAAGTGAGATTGAACCCGTAGTAAAAGATCTACAGGAGAGATGCAACTCCCTCGAGGCGTTTCTCTCGCTGGAGGACGACGTGGACAATGCAGCCGCGACTAAGGTCTCGGGGGTTCACCTGAACGTGGGCTCACCTGCCGATGTGATTGATGCGCGCAAACGGCTTGGCGAAGAGCCCTTCTTGGGAATCACTGTATCCAGTGCTGCCGATGTTCCCTTTATTCCACGCACTGCCATCGACTACATCGCTGTGGCAAGCGACAATCTGGACGACTGCCTGGAAATGGTGAAACAAATGCATGCCACAGGCCTTGAAGAGCCAGTAATTGCGCCCTACAGCCATGCCACAGCACTCTCCCGCCTTATGTCAACCGGCATCAACGGCATCGCCGTGCACCACAGCACTACCCCACCAGCCAGTCTAAAAGAACTCCTCAAGGAGCTAAACACACTGGTGGGGCAACGCCTTGAGGAGTTATAACAGGTTGTAGCCTCACTATTTGAGACACCTCGCAAAGCAGTGCCTTGCCAAGCTTCTCTCAACTAACCGCAGCGAGATGTGCCACAGTTGGTGCAAATGAGGCATCCCTCTTGATAAACTAAGCTTTCCTGGCCACAGTTGGGACAAGTCTGTCCGCTCAGTTTGGTGCCATTAGGCAAGTACTTCTTGAGAGCGCGCTCCACACCCATCTTCCAGGTGTTGATGCTCTTGTTGTCGAGTTCGAGGCTGCTCACGAGTTTGAGAACCTGCTCAATGGGCATACCATAGCGCAGCACACCCGAGATGAGCTTAGCATAGTTCCAGAACTCAGGATTGAACTTCTCGCTCAGACCCTCGATAGTGGTCTTAAAGCCACGCTTGTTGATGAACTGGAAGTCGTAACGCTTCTCGCCATTCTCATTCACAGCCTTGATAATCTTACCCTTAGTCACCGACTTAGGACAGAAGATACCCTCATCATCGTCGGCAATACCAGTGAAGATCTCATAGGGGCGATTGTCGATGAGACCAATGAAAGCAATCCACTTCTCCTTGTTGTTCTGGAATCTAACCACGTCGGCCTCGAGTTCAATAGGACGCTTGAGGATGTGCTCCTCCTCGGCCATATAAAGGCCTTTCTTCTCGTCCTTCTTGCTCTTGTTCTTGCCGTCGCCCGAGAGTGAGATGAGCACACCACTGCGAGAGCCGTCACGATAGACGGTACAACCCTTGCATCCCGAGCGCCAAGCCTCAACATAAAGCTTGCCCACCATTTCCTCGCTGATGTCGTTAGGAAGATTGATGGTTACACTAATGCTGTGATCAACCCACTTTTGCACAGCGCCTTGCATGCGCACCTTGTTGAGCCAGTCCACATCGTTGCTGGTGGCCTTGTAGTAAGGCGACCTTGAGACAAGTTCATCAATCTGCTCTTGAGTGTAGTCGTCGCGCACCTCAATGCCATTAGTCTTCATCCAGGTGATGAACTTGTGGTGATAGACAATGTATTCCTCAAACGAGTCGCCCGACTCATCCACATAGTCGACCCTCACATCCTTGTCGCTTGGATTCACCTTGCGGCGACGCTTGTACACAGGCAGGAACACTGGTTCGATGCCCGAAGTTGTCTGGGTCAAGATACTAGTGGTGCCCGTTGGCGCAATAGTAAGGCAAGCGATGTTACGACGGCCATACTTCACCATCAGGTCATAAAGTTCGGGGTCGGCTTCACGAATACGGCCAATGAAAGGATTGTTCTCCTCGCGCTTGGCATCATAAATCTCAAACGCGCCACGCTCACGAGCCATGTTAACCGATGAGCGATAGGCAGCCAGTGCCAGAGCCTTGTGAACCGACACTGAGAACTCGGTCGCCTCGGGAGTGCCGTAGGTGAGACCCATAGCGGCTATCATATCGCCCTCACCAGTAGTGCCCACTCCAGTGCGGCGGCCCTTGAGAGTCTTGTTGCGAATCTTAGTCCAAAGATTTAACTCAGTCTGTTTAACCTCCTCGGTCTCAGGGTCTTGCTTAATCTTTGCCAGGATTGCCTCAATCTTCTCCATCTCAAGGTCGATGATGTCGTCCATCATGCGCTGAGTGTAGCCAATGTGCTCCTTGAAAAGGTCGAAATCAAAGTAAGCATCTTTAGTGAATGGGTTAACCACATAACTATAGAGGTTTACTGCGATTAGTCGGCAACTGTCGTAGGGACACAAAGGAATCTCGCCGCAGGGGTTGGTGGAGATGGTGCGGAAGCCCAGGTCGGCATAGCAGTCGGGCACTGCCTCACGGGTGATGGTGTCCCAGAACAGCACACCCGGCTCGGCACTCTTCCATGCGTTGTGCACGATTTTCTCCCACAGTTTGCGGGCGTCAATTTTCTTGGTGTAGAGGGGTTGATCGGAGTCGATGGGAAACTGCTGAACGTATTCAGCACCGTCGACTGCTGCCTGCATAAAGGCGTCGTCGATGCGCACCGACACGTTGGCACCTGTCACCTTACCCTCCACCATCTTGGCGTCGATAAACGACTCACTGTCGGGGTGCTTGATGCTCACGGTGAGCATGAGGGCGCCACGGCGTCCGTCTTGAGCCACCTCGCGAGTGGAGTTGCTGTAACGCTCCATGAAAGGCACCAGTCCTGTAGAAGTCAATGCCGAGTTTTTCACTGGCGACCCCAGTGGGCGGATGTGTGACAAGTCGTGTCCCACACCACCACGGCGCTTCATGAGCTGCACCTGCTCCTCGTCAATCTTGATGATGCCACCGTAGGAGTCGGGCTGTCCGTCAAGTCCAATCACAAAGCAGTTGCTCAGTGACCCCACCTGGAAATTGTTGCCAATTCCTGCCATGGGGCTGCCCTGTGGCACAATATAACGGAAGTTCTTGAGCAGGTCAAAGATTTGCTGCTCGCTCATGGGGTTAGGATATTTCTTCTCGATGCGGGCAAGCTCGCTTGCTATGCGATGATGCATGTCGTCGGGGGTGTGCTCATAGAGGTGTCCAAAGGAATCCTTGAGAGCATATTTTGTCGCCCAGACCCTAGCCGCAAGCTCATCGCCCTTGAAATAGTCTAATGAGGCATGGTAGGCCTCATCGTAGGTGTAAGTTTTCTTTTCCACTGTTTAATATCTTTGAAAGTTTTAGTTTTATCAATTCTTCATTTACTCGAAAAACATGCAAAATTAAGCACAATAATCCTAATAAAAAACAATTGTTAATAAGTTTAGACGAAAAGTTATCAACAACCATTAACAGGCTGTTTTTCACTCAATTAAGGAGGCGTTTTTATATCACCACTTCTCGGTGTAACTGCTTCGACCCTGATAATCAACAGTCCCCATCTTCTCAAGCCAGCTAATGATAATGCTGCTGGTGGTGTCGGTACCTCGCTCGCCCTCATCCTGGCGTGGAGAATCGCAGATTGATGCCACATAGTTGTTGGTCATCACGCGATATTTCTTCTTCATGTCGAGCTTCTTGCCATCGGGGGCAAAGAGTTCGAGCTTCTTTATCGTTTTCTTAGTTGCATCGGTATAGGTCACCACTGCCGTGCAGCCGCTAGTGATGGGGAAACGGTTGCGATCGGCATTGAAGCAGGCTATGAGCATGTCGCTCAGCTCCTTGCCGGTGAGAGTCATCACCACGGCAGTGTTCATGAATGGGTCAAGGTTGAGAATGTCCTTCACGGTGATGGGTCCTGCAGGGAACTTGTCGTAACGCACACCGCCATAGTTCTCAAAGGCGATGTCACAGCCCAGCTCGGCACGCCAAGCATCGCACATCATCACGCCCAGTTCATCGTAGGTAGAGATATTGGTAGCAAAGCGACCCACCTCACGTTCCATCTCGGGACTGCTCTTGAAATGCGCGAGCATGGCATCGGCCACCTCGTTGTGGCTTGTGACACGGTCCAGAAAAATATTCTCGGTCTTCTTGCTCACAACTTTGCCATCTTCCACCTCCAGAGTAGTGAGTCCCACGCGAGGCAGCTGATAGCCGTTTTGGGTAATCAGCACGCCATTGTGCAACTCTCCGCCTTCGAGCTGGGTGTGAGTGTGGCTGCTGAGTATCACGTCATAGTAAGGGAACTCCTGGGCAAGCTCCACATCGTTCTCATAGCCAATGTGGGTGAGCAAAATGTTCACGTCGCACTGCTCGGTGAGCCACTTGTATTGAGGAATCACATCCTTGGGCTGACTGAACGACAGGCCCTTAACGTTGTCGGGGTGAGTATCGGGGATGCCTAGAGAGCCCACCTGGGTGATGCCAAGCACGCCCACCTTCACGCCATCGACGTCAAACACCTGATAAGGCACCACCTTTATGCCACTCGACTCGGGGCAGGAGATGTTGGCTGCCAGATAGCGGAAATTGGACAAGGCAGTCATCTTTGCCAAGCCATCCAGCTTCGAGTCATACTCGTGGTTACCCAGAGCCGAGGCGTCGAAGCCAATGAAGTTCATAAACGCAATCATAGGATAAGACACTGGGTCATAGAGGTCGTTATAGGGATTTCCAGTGCGGTTGTCGCCAGCCGAGAAAATAAGCAGGCCTGGATCAATGGTCCGCAGACTATCGACGATGGCAGCCAACTTGGGCATTTTTTCAATCGCCGCGTGCATGTCGTTGGTCGACAAAATTCTAACTGTCTTGGCTTGGGTGCCGCACATTAGTGACAACACCAGCGCTAGCAAAATTGACAAAAAATTCTTTTTCATAATTTATAGGTTTATGATTTTTATAACTTGACGGTCGGTTAAAGGCGCCTGATGGTCGAGAAGATGGCCCCAAACATCGGTCACCTCCAGCGACTCAACCACACTGAGTTTCAATCTCTTGCGGACAGCATAGCGCAATAGCACGTCACCCACAGTGGCACCTCGAAAAATTCTTATTTTGCAATTGTTGACAGTGACTGTCATTCTATATATATAATAATGTGTAACTTTTTGTGGATTTTTGTTCTTGCAAATTTACACTTTTTTGTCAACAATAGCAACATAATACAACAAAAATGTTTATCTTTGCAAAAAAAATATCATTAACATGGATCTAGAATATTTCTTTAACCGAGCAACTGTGAGAGAATACAGCTCACAAGATATTGACAACGACACCCTTAACGAGATGATAGAGGCAGCCTGTCATGCTCCTACCACTGGTGGCATGCAGCTCTACAGCGTGGTAGTGACCCGCGACAAGGCGATGCAAGAAAAACTGGCTCCTTGCCACTTCAACCAGCCCATGGTGACCACAGCACCCGTTGTGCTCACCTTCTGCGCCGACTTCAACCGCTTTGTGGCATGGTGCAAGGCATCATATGCAAAGCCTGGCTACGACAACTTCCAGTCGCTGATTAGTGCCATTCTCGATGTGACAATCTTCGCACAGCAGTTCAACACCATCGCCGAGATGAACGAGCTGGGCTGCTGCTACCTGGGCACTACCACCTACAATGCCCAGGAGATTGCACAAGTGCTTAATCTCCCCAGCCGTGTGATTCCTATCGTTACCCTCACCGTGGGCTACCCTAAGCATAAAGAGCAGTTCCACACCGACCGCCTGCCCGTCGAGGGTATCATCCATCAGGAACAGTACCACGAGATGAATGCCAAGGAAGTGAAGAACCTCTACAGCCACAAGGAGTCGCTCGACGTGAACAAGGCCTTTACAAAGGAGAATAGCAAAGTGACATTGGCACAAGTCTTCACCGACGTGCGCTATCCAAAAGAATCCAACGAACTCTTCTCAAAGAAATTCCTCGACTTCCTGAAGATATACATCTAACGGCGAAGAAGCCCGCAGGGCTGGCACTAAGGTTTAGACAGTGGTGAAGCCGCAGGCGGAACCCCTGTATTATTATCACATATATGACAATAGCCCCATAGGGACGACAGATAAAAACTTGATAATTAGCCGTCGCCCCGATGGGGCTAACAATTTTGTGGTGATACACTTACACAGGGGTTCCGTGCTTCGCACTCTAGCCCTGCCTAAGCCCACATCAGCCCTACGGGCTTCTAAGACACGCCTGCCAAACACGCAACGGACTTTTATTGGACACCAATTAATAAAGAAATCCCCTGGCGATTTCTCGTCAAGGGATTTGCAAGCTGTAAAAAAGGTTTGAATAACACACGTCTCACTGGCTCTCAGCTCGCGCTTTGATGCCGCTAGTGAGCGTGCTTTTTCTTTACTTACCTCCTTGCTCGTAGTAGAGTGTGCAAGAAGTCTGGTCGCACATCTCGGGAGAGCCAAAGTACTGGATGGGTCCGGGATAGATGTAGCAAGTCTCTTTAGCCCAGAGCTCGCGGCTGTTGGAGAACACCTTGAAAGGTTTTCCCTTGAGGTCGACGAGCGCCTTCTTGATAACAGGCTTCTGCTTGCCGTTGCGGTGCTCCATGTTCATCATCATGGTGATGGGAATACCACCAGCCTCCCACTCGGTAGCGGGCTTGGCGAGATGACGAATTGCCGACATATAGCCGGTGGCACCGGCATTGATAAGCATTACAGCATTGTAGCCCAGTGCATAGCAGTAGTCGGCATCAAAGTTTGATGGGTCGGCGCAGCGGCCTTCGTAACCAAAGAAGTGGTGCTGAGTCTTGAACTTGCCCACGAAGCGACCTTCGTCTTTCATCTTCTGGAGTTTCTTAGCCACCATCTCGCTGAGCATCTTCTCGGTCTCGATGAGCGAGAGCTGCACGTTGCCGTGGGGGTCACGGTCGAGGGTGAGCTGTCGAGCCACGGTGGGAGGCAGAGTCTCAAAGCGCTGCTTGTTTTCGGGACTCAATTTCGAGAGCACAAACTCGCGTTGCTCGTCGAGATGCAGCTTCGAGAAGTCGGGGTTCTCGGCAAGTATGTCATTGAGCTCGTCGATGAGTTTCTTCATCGCTGGCATAAACTCCACAAGACCTTCAGGGATGAGCACGATACCAAAGTTCTTGCCCTTGGCGGCACGAGCGGCAACCACACGGGCGATATCGTTGACAACGTCGTCGAGGTACATACCCTTAGCGGCAACTTCCTCGCCAATGACGCAGTAGTTGGGCTGAGTCTGCAGTGCGCACTCAAGTGCGATGTGCGAAGCCGAGCGTCCCATCAGTTTGATGAAGTGCCAATACTTCTTGGCACTGTTGCAGTCGCGCTCCACG
Source organism: uncultured Prevotellaceae bacterium (assembly GCA_900318065.1). Lineage (GTDB taxonomy): Bacteria > Bacteroidota > Bacteroidia > Bacteroidales > Muribaculaceae > Sodaliphilus. The sequence goes on along the minus strand of ONIY01000020.1, from coordinate 53,733 downwards.
TTACCAATGAGCTCGCTATAGAGCTTAGTGGCAGTGTCGAAGCCAAAGGAAATCTCCACCTTCTCGTTCTTGAGGTCACCATCGATAGTCTTGGGAACGCCAATCACCTGAACAGGCACGTTCTTGCGCTTGTAATACTCGGCAAGGACGGCAGCGTTGGTGTTACTATCGTCGCCACCAATGATTACAATCGCCTTGATATTAAGCTCCATGATAATCTCCAGACCTTTCTCAAACTGCTCGGGTTTCTCGAGCTTGGTGCGTCCCGAACCAATCATGTCGAAGCCACCGCAGTTGCGGTACTCATCGATGATTTCACGGGTGAGTTCCTTGTAGTCGTGCTCGATAAGACCCTCGGGGCCCATCAAGAAGCCATAAAGACGGCTGTTCTCATTGAGAGCCTTGATGCCGTCGAAGATACCACAAATCACATTGTGACCGCCAGGAGCCTGGCCGCCCGAAAGGATTACGCCCACATTGCAAGGCTCATCGCTGTGCATGCTTGTGGCATTCTCGTCCCTTACGAAGGTGAGCTCGGGAAGACCATAGGTGCAAGGGAATAAAGCCTTGATATCTTCCTGATTTCCAGCCGACTGAGTAGCGGCTCCCTCAACAACCTTCACCGGTCCCTGCAACGCTGCAGGAAGCTTGGGCTGATAGGACGAACGCAATTGCTGAAGAATACTTTTCTGCTTAAATTTTAGAATATCCATATTATTACCTATAAATGTTTTTTAACCATTAACTTATTTTTTTTGCAAAGTAAGTAAATAATGTAGTTTTATGCAATAAGAAAATGTTTAAAAAATCTTTATAGGGCATGTATACCGATTGCATAATCACTCAGGAGTTTCAATAAAATGATGAGGCGCAAGTCACATCCTTTGACCTGCGCCTCATCAATTAGGTTATCGCGAAATTAGTTTTCACTCGCCGTCGCTGCCCAGCAGGATAGAGTAAACCGTTGTCACGTCGGACGATGTAATCACGCCATCGCCGTCCTGGTCGCCATTGACTATTGAGCTGTAGTCGTTGAGCAAGAGCACGCCATAGAGCGCGGTGATGTCGGCCGAGGTAACATATCCATCGCCATCCACATCGCCTGGGATGTCGGTGCTGGGTTTGAGGGTGAACTGCACCTTATACATCTCACCATCATTGTCGTAACGCAAGTTGTCGTTAATGAGATTGCAGTAGCTCGATGCAAAAGTGAAATACAAGGTATAGGTAGCGCCTTTCTTCAAGCCGTCGGTCACGTTGAGATCAACCTCGGTGGCCGCCCATTCGCCATTACCGTTGCCGGTGGCATTTATTCTTGTGAAATCGCCGGGTTCCTCACCTTCTCCAGCAATAGCATAGTCCATAAATATCTCATCAACATCGATGTTGACATTAGCACTGAAACCGTTGAAGATCAACTCCGAGATGGGTTCTTCAATAACCATCATGTCGAAGCCCTCTTGTGGCAGCTGCTCGCTCACAGTCTCACCGTCGACAGTAGCGGCAATAGCCACAGCAGTGATTGCAGGCATGCTCAAGATGTACTCGCAGTTGTAGGCCAGTTTATAGGCGTTCCAAACGTCATACATCTCCTGAGTGTAGACCATAACCTCAAATGCTTTGTCGGCAGGAAGTGAATTGGCTGTCAAGGTCATCGTGCCATCACACTTCACGTCAACCTCCTCCAGATGTTCACCGGCATTAAGCAAGCATCCTGCAGGAAGGGTGTAATCCTTCTTCAAGTCGAACCCAATTGCATTCAACTCTGAATAGTTGAGGAACTGATTTTCGAGCAACTGCACATCACCTAGATACAAGCGCTTAATATTGTCCTGAGCACTCATTGCCCGGCATCCCACTCATAGGTCTCGAGCGTGTACTTGTAGTTGCAAGTGTTGTTGACGCCCACAAACTTGATGTAACTCTCGGTAATCACCGGTTCCTCCATCTCGATGTTGCCGGCAGCGCCGCCATTGGTGATGGTATAGAGCAACTTTCCCGCAATGTTGTAGACACCGCCAGGCACATAGGCAAGGTCGGAGGTCTGTGTCGTGCCATTGTTGAAGATGATACCCGTGGGACTGTCGCCTTCCACAATGTCGGCGCCAATCCACTGATAAACGGGGTAGCCATCGGTTGTGTTGCCTATCAGGGTGATAGGGTCGCCGGGCCATGCACCCGAAGTGGTGAAGTTAGTACCTGTGATACTGTTCCACGCCCACACGTTGCAGTTGGTCCAAGTGGCAGGAGCAATGAAATAGGCAAATTCCTTTCCTTCAACATAAGCCACAGTGCTGGGCAGAGTGCTCACGTCGAAACCAGTGTCGCTGATGTAGGTGCTTGTTACATCCTCATATCCACCTTCTTCAATGTCGAAGGTGAAGAATGCGGTACCGGTGACACCCATGATGTTTGACGATTGAATTGCAGGGTCTTCGCCATCATTGAAAACGATGTTAATAGCGTCTTGCTCAAAAGTTTGTGTGAACCACACCAGGCCGTCGACGGTGGTCGTGTAGGTTTGCGACTCATCCATCATAGTGCCTGGCCACTCACCATTAAGTTTGTTGCCAGCGCCGTCCCACGCATAGAGGTAAGGAGCGTCACCCGTGCTTGTGCGCACATTAACAGTAACAGTAGCACTAGCACTCATTGCCATAAAAACTACAGCAAGTAAAAATGTAGTGATTTTTTTCATAACTTTCTAATTATTATATCATTTTATTTATAGGCTTCGATTGATGAGAGAGCGCCGTCGAGCTGCAGCAGTTGCTCACGCATTTTCTTGAGACGCTCAACCACCTCAAACTGCTTAGAGATGCCGTCGCGATTGCGTTTAATCATAGCCTGCGCAGCATCGAGCTTGAGTCCTTTCTCCTTAACAAGGTAGTATATCATCTTGATGCTCTCAATGTCCTTGACGGTATACACCCTCACGTTCTTGGCATTGCGCTTGGGCTTGATAATGGTAAACTCCTTCTCCCAAAAGCGCAAGGTGGAGGTGGGGATGTCAAGAATCTCGGCGACATCACCTATCTTGTAGAACTTTTTGCTCAATTTATCTTCCATTTGCAGTTTAATTTTTGAGTTTTTTTGCTTCAAGTATAATTATTACGAGTAAAATTACTAACTTTGCGCAAATTTTTGTGCTAAAATAGTACTTTTGTATTAAACTGGCAAGAAATTAGACGGTAAATAATCAAAAATTACAAAAAATAGTATGTTGACAGCAAAAGAAATCAGAGAATCGTTCAAAAAATTCTTCGAGACCAAAGACCACCACATCGTGCCATCGGCACCCATGGTAATAAAAGATGACCCCACGCTCATGTTTACCAATGCCGGCATGAACCAGTTCAAGGATATCATCCTGGGCAACAAAGAGCCACAATGGCGCCGTGTTGCCGACTCACAGAAGTGCCTGCGCGTGAGCGGCAAGCACAACGACCTGGAAGAAGTGGGACACGACACCTACCATCACACCATGTTTGAGATGCTGGGAAACTGGTCGTTTGGCGACTATTTCAAGAAAGAGGCGATAGACTATTGCTGGGAATACCTGGTCGACGTTCTGGGCCTGGATCCAAGCATCATGTATGCCACGGTGTTTGAGGGTTCTCCAAACGAAGGCCTTAGCCGCGACGACGAGGCTGCTGGCTACTGGGAGAAGCATCTTCCCAAAGACCACATCATCAACGGCAGTCGCCACGACAACTTCTGGGAGATGGGCGACACCGGTCCTTGCGGCCCCTGCTCTGAGCTTCACATCGACCTGCGCAGCGACGAGGAGAAAGCCGCGGTGCCTGGCGCCTCGCTCGTCAACAAAGACAATCCTCAAGTAATCGAGATTTGGAACCTCGTGTTCATGCAGTATAACCGCAAGGCCGACGGCAGCCTTGAGCCCCTTCCCGCCAAGGTTATCGACACTGGCATGGGCTTTGAGCGCCTGTGCATGGCATTGCAGGGCAAGAAGTCGAACTACGACACCGACGTGTTCCAGCCCCTCATCAAGAAGATAGGCACCCTTGCTGGCAAGGAATATGGCAAGGCCCATGACACCGATGTTGCCATGCGAGTCGTAGCCGACCACGTGCGCACAATCGCCTTCTCCATTGCCGACGGCCAGTTGCCCAGCAACGCCAAGGCTGGATATGTGATTCGCCGCATCTTGCGCCGCGCTGTGCGCTATGGCTACACCTTCCTGGGCTTCAAGGAGGCGTTTATGCACATGCTTGTCGACACCCTCATCGAGTCGATGGGCGAAGCCTATCCCGAGCTTCCTGCTCAAGCCGACCTCATCAAGCATGTCATCAAGGAAGAGGAAGACGCCTTCCTGCGCACCCTTGAGACCGGCATGAAGATGATTGAAGGCGTGATAGCCAAGGCCAAAGGCGAGAACAAGACCCAGATTGACGGTGCTGTGGCATTTACCCTCTACGACACCTACGGATTCCCCCTCGACCTCACCGAGCTCATCCTCAAGGAGAACAGCATGACAGTCAACAAAGAGCAGTTCGACACCGAGATGGCAAAGCAGAAGCAGCGTGCTCGCAATGCCGCCGCTGTCGAGGCGAGCGACTGGGTTGAGCTGCAAGAAGGCGTGACCGAGTTCGTGGGCTACGACCTCACCGAGTGTGAGACCAAGATACTGCGCTACCGCCATGTGGTGCAAAAGAAGAATGAATACTACCAAGTGGTACTCGCCACTACCCCATTCTATGCCGAGATGGGTGGCCAGGTGGGCGACAAGGGATGGCTCATCGACGGTGACGAGAAGATTGAGGTTATCGACACCAAGCGCGAGAACAACCTTCCTGTCCACATCGTCAAGAAGATGCCAAGCAACCCAAGCGCCACCTTTGTGGCACGCATCGACGCTGAGGCCCGCCAGGCAATCGCCTGCAACCACACCGCCACTCACCTGCTCCACTATGCATTGCGTCAGGTTCTGGGCTCGCATGTGGAGCAGAAAGGATCATATGTTGACGCCAACATGCTGCGCTTCGACTTCTCTCACTTCAAGAAAGTCACCCCCGAGGAGCTGCGTGCCACCGAGCATCTTGCCAACGCCCTCGTGCGCGAGGCCATTGGCCGTGAGGAGCATCGCGAAGTGCCCATTGCCCAGGCGCGCGAGATGGGTGCCATGGCGCTCTTTGGCGAGAAATATGGCGACAAGGTGCGCGTGATAAAATATGGCGACTCGGTAGAGCTGTGTGGCGGCACACATGTTGCCAATTCGGGTAACATTGGCATGATTAAGATTGTGAACGAGAGTTCAATCGCTGCCGGCATTCGCCGCATCGAGGCAATTACTGGTGCCAATGTTGAGAATGCCATCAACGCTATCGAAGACACCATCAAGGACATCAAGGAGCTCTTCAACAACGCCCCCGACATTATGGTGGCTATCAACAAGTCGATCAACGAGAACGCCAGCCTGCACAAGCAAGTTGACGAGTTCATCAAGGAGCGCGTGAAGATGCTCAAAGAGAGGCTCTACACTACATCGACTATGGTGGGCGACATCGCAGTGCTCAAACTTCAGGGTCCGTTCTCGACCGACATCGTCAAGAGTCTGGCACTGTCGATCAAGAGCGACAAGCAACCTCGAGTTGCCTTCGTTGCTGCCACTCACGACAACGACCGCCCCATGCTCACCATCGCCCTTAGCGATGACCTGGTGAAAGACGGCAAGAACGCCGGACAAATCATCCGCGAGGCTGCCAAGCTCATCCATGGCGGTGGCGGCGGCCAGCCAGGATTTGCCCAGGCGGGTGGCAAGAATGTGGGCGGCCTTGATGCAGCACTCAACAAGATTGTTGAATCACTCGCTTAACAACGGCAGACTATGATTGGCGCAATAATTGGCGACACGCTGGGTTCGATCTATGAGTTTGACAACATCAAGACCAAGGATTTTGAGTTGTTCACTCCCGTTATGGAACCCACCGACGACAGCATTCTCACCATTGCCACAGCCCAGTGGCTGCTCGATGGCGGCGACGTGGCGACTTATTACTACCGCTACGCTTCCACCTACCGTAACCCCATGGGAGGCTACGGTCCTGGATTCCTCCAGTGGATTGCCCGCTCACGTGAGACAATCGCCCCGCCCTACAACAGTTGTGGCAACGGCAGCGCTATGCGCGTGAGTCCTGTGGGATGGGCTTTTGCCAACGAAGCCGACACTCTCCATGCCGCCAAGGTCTCGGCAGAGTGCACCCACAACCACCCCGAGGGCATCAAGGGTGCCCAGGCGACTGCCCTGTGCATCTTCATGGCGCGTCACGGCGCCACTGCTGCGCAAATCAAGGAGCGCATAGAGCAGGACTATGGCTATGACCTGTCGCTCCCGGTCGACGAGATTCGTCCGCGCTACTCATGGCAAGGGCTCGACGGCATGGTCAACGGCGGCACCTGCCAGGGCAGCGTGCCACAGGCCATCGCTTGCGCCCTCCAGGCAAGCGACTTTGAGGATGCCGTGCGCAACGCCGTCTCGATAGGTGGCGACAGCGACACCATTGCCTGCATCACGGGTGGTATTGCCCAGGCACTCTTTGGCGTGCCACAATGGATGCATGACAAGGCGATGGCCCTACTCGACAAAACTCAGCATGATGTGGTGAGCAAGTTTTGCGACACATTTTGCAAACCATAAACGCAATTTATCAATTAAAACATTAACTAATAAGTAATTATGTTGAAAGAAATTTTAGCAATCTCGGGGCGACCCGGACTTTACCGACTCGTGAAATACGGTAAAAACGCAATCATCGTTGAGAATGTAACCGACAAAAAACGCAGCACTGCCCATCAGCGCGACAAGGTGATCTCGCTGGGCGACATCTCCATGTATACCGAGAGTGGCGATAAACCACTGGGCGAGGTGCTTGAGGCGGTGAAGAATAAATATGACGCCAAACCTCTTAACACTGCCGACTATAAAGAGCCCGCAGCCCTGCAGGAGTTCTTCAAAGGCGTAGTGCCCGACTTCGACGTCGACCGCGTTTACAACACCGACATCAAGAAGCTCATCAACTGGTACAACATCCTCATCAACAGCGGTATGACCGATTTCCTCCCCAAGGAAGAGGAAGAGACCAAAGAAGAGACTAAAGAGTAATTCCACAAGAACTACACTAATATAACAAGGTGAAGCCACACAACGGTTTCACCTTGTTTTTACTATTGAGAGTTGAGTGACACAATAGGGACACAGCCTGATGTGTCCGCACCATGCGTGGCAATACCGCATGTGAGAATGGTGCGAGGTTATTCCATCTTGACAAATGCGCCGGTGGTTTTTATGTTGTAATGTGGGAAGTGGGAGGTGGCGCATTCTTGTTGGAGCGTGTGGAGGTCGTCGCTGTAAATTCCTCCCGAGAGGATTACAGAATCGCAATCGACCAACTCTTTGAGGCGTGCGACACTTGAGTGGAAGCCCTTGGTGATGATGGCATAGTCAAATTTCACTGCCGTGCTGTCGCTGGGCACCTCGTAATGCTTCCATCGTCCTTTGCCCGCCGTGACGATGCCCATTCCCATGATGCTGGCATGTGGCGGTTTTATCACTGCCCCAGGCAGCTGTGCCCCAGTGCTGTCGACCAGCATCACCGAGTCGATGCCATGGCGCGCCAGGAAGGCACGGTTCCAGCGCTTGAAATTCTCGATGTCATAGTCGCTCTCAACATCGGGAACCCATAGCAGGGCATCCGAGCCGTTGAAATACAGCACCGGCGTGGAGTTGAACGAGTTGAAGACCACCATTCCGCGGTGCGGCACTCTCGTCTGCGCTATTAGAGCGCCAGCAAGCCATGCCACCAGCACCACCCCAGCGGCAAGCAGCATCCTCACGTTGCGTCGCGCCAGCCATAGCGCCAGCAGCACCAGAATAGCATAATAGGCAATCACCGCGGGCCATGAGACGTAGACGTCGCCCTTAGCCAGCGACAGCGACGATATCTCGCCCACGGCGCCGTTGATCAACGAAGTCAAGAAATCCAGCACCTTGCCCAGCACACCTGCTCCCCCGCCCATTGCCAGCATCGCCACAACAATGGCACCAAGCACCATAAACACAGGGATGAGAGGCATTATCAGCACATTAGCGCCAATCGACATGAACGACATCGTGTTGAAATAATAGGCCGTAAGAACTATCGTCGACGCCATAGCCACCGCCGACGTGAGCAAGATGCTGTAAACATAGTTAAGCACCTTGCTTGCAGGCATTTTTATCTTAAAATACTGATAGAAAACTATGAGCGCCACCACCGTGATGAAACTCAACTGAAATCCCACGCTGTAGAGAGCGCTGGGCGAGAACACAAGAATCGCCAGCGCGGCAGTAGCCACAGCATTGAGAGGTGTGGACTTGCGATAAAAAATCATCGACATGAACACAAAGGCTATCATCACCGTTGCCCTGATCACCGAGGGCGACATGCCAGTGAGCAAGTCGTAGCCCACCAGGATTACAAGCGTGAGCACCAGCCGCAGCTTCTTGCCACGCAGGTAATCAAGTGGAAACAGCAAGAACCATATTATCAGCGTGATAACAGCCACATGAAGTCCACTCAACGCCAGCACATGAGCAACGCCAGCGCGAGAAAAATCGTCGCGCACCAGCGGCTCAATAAAGTCATCATTGCCAAGAATCATGGCGATAACAAGCGCCTGAGTAGGCTCGCTGAGCGACGAGTTGAGAATCTTGTGCTGCAGCGACTGCCTCATGTTGAAAACACGCGTCATCACCGTGGGCGACTGCCCAACGCGCTCGAGTTCGCGCACATCGGTGTGCTGACGATAGATTATTCCCTTGTCGTGAAGATATCGGGCATAGTCCATCTCACATGGGTTGCCCATGTTGTGCACCCGCTCCAGCTGGAGCGGGAATGCCACCAGGTCGCCAGCCACTAAGTCGTAGTTGCAGCCACGAGTCGACAACAGAATGTGAGTGGCGCGAAACTTATGAACCTCAGAGCCCTCCTGCCAGTGAAGCAGCTTCACCTGCATGAGCATACTCTTTTCGTTGTACTTGATAGACTCGATGCGCGCACAAGCCGACTTGCCATTAACGCCACTCTCATCAAGCACCGGCGGCTCGGCAACCATGGCTGCCAGCCAGCCTGTTGCCACCACAGCCATCGACAACGGAACGATGCGATACTGGCGCAACAACCTGCTGCGCGACGCACTCGTGTTCATGACCCGCATCACCACAAGCACAGCCACCACAAGAGCAACAAGCACACATGGCAGCCATAGTGCTGGCAACAAGCGATAGAGCACTATGCCCAAGGCAAAAGGGATGAGAATTCTCTGGACAGGAAATCGCGACAACACACCAACGCTTCCCATTACCCTTCGGTCCAGATTCTGTAAGACTCAAAAGCCTGCAAGAGCAGCATCTCCAGTCCATTCTTCACCACGGCACCTGCCGCCGCCGAGTTCTTCATGAACATCGTCTCGCTGGGATTGTACACCAGGTCGTAGCACAGATGCGATGAAGTGAGAAAACGGTAAGGGATATCAGGACAAACGTCGGTATTAGGATAAGTGCCAAGTGGCGTGGTGTTTACAATCACCTTGTGGGCATTAATCATCTGCTTTGTGAGTTCCTCATAGGTTATGGTTGTCGCCGTTTTGCGTCGCGAGACAAAGTCGACAGTAAGCCCCAGGCTTTCAAGCCCCGCTTTCACAGCCTTGCTTGAGCCCCCTGTTCCCAGCACCAGAGCCTTGTCCATCTCACTGGTGAGCAATGGCTCGATCGAATTCTTGAATCCCAGAAAATCGGTGTTATAACCCACGAGTTTTATTACCCCAGCCGATGTTCCCTTTATAATCTTAATGACATTCACCGCCCCCACCATCTCGGCGGTCTCATCAAGCTGATCCATGAAGGGGATGACTTTCTCCTTATAGGGCATCGTCACGTTCAGTCCGTCAAGATTGGGGTACTCGCTGAAAATCGTCATCAACTCCCCAATATCATTCAACTCAAAGTTGAAATATTGAGCGTTGATACCCTCGGAGATGAACTTTTGATTAAAAAAGTCCATCGAGAAGGAATGAGACAGCGAGGTCCCTATCAAGCCATATATTATCCCTTCTTCGGCCATAGATTATACTTAAAATATGATAATAATTTGCAAAATTAATCAAAAATGATAGCACTACAAATTTTTTGCCCACTTTTTTCAACAAAAATAATATTTTTCTTACAAAACTTCTCATTTACAGTGGTTATTGTTACAAAATAGAACCAAGTTGGCATAGCAACAAACAACTTATAACTCGCAGGAGCCGGATTGAAGTTGTTACACATTTCCTGCTTGTTGCTATTTTTTGTTGCACAATAGCATGTGATTATAGAGTTTTTTTTCTAATTTTGTAGCAAAATGGATAATTATGATAAGAAACCTTGACAATTCCTCACTTTATTTTCCTCAAGATGAGCGCATTAGTTTTCAGGAGGAAGGTCACATCTATCTTCTTGACGGCACTCGCCAACTCACACCCGTGAGCAGCGTCTACAGCAAGTATTTCACCCCCTTCGACAGCGACTATTGGGCAGAGCGAAAAGCCCAGTATCTTCCCATCACAGCCCAGCAGCTCAAGGAGCAATGGGACTGCAACGGAATGATGGCGAGCTTTGTGGGCACCCACATGCATAAGCAGATAGAGGAATATCTCAACGGCGACAAATACATGGCTCCCATGTGTCACTTCACCTACAAAGGGAAGTACATCAGCGAAGACAAAATCCTAAGCATCGACAAGGAGATTGAGCACTTCCTGAAATTTGTCGAGGAAGTGGAATTCACCCCATTCCGCACCGAGTGGCGCGTCTTTGACGAGAAACTGGGCATAGCCGGCACCATCGACTTGATATGCAGTCGCAAGGATGGCACCTTTGAGTTCTATGACTGGAAGCGCAGCAAGTCGCTGCTCGACGAGCGTGGTGATGTGTGCAGAAAAAACAAATACGACACACGCGGCATTAACGGCCTTGAGGACATTCAAGACTGCAGCTACTGTCACTATGCGCTACAGCAGAACCTCTACAAGCGCATTGTTGAGAAATGCTATGGCCTCAAGATCAGCGCCATGCATCTAGTGGTCATCCACCCCAAATATCCAAGTTACAAAGTGATCGACATTGACGACCTCACCCCCGAGATTGACATAATCGTTAACGACCTGATAAAACAAAATGGCTGAAACAATGAACAACGATTTATCCACAACCCGAAAGACCATAGTGGGAATACAATTCCTCTTTGTGGCCTTTGGCGCAACGGTGCTCATGCCTCTGCTCGTTGGCCTTGACCCTGCCACGGCTTTGTTCTCGGCGGGAGTTGGAACACTCATTTTCCATGCTGTCACAAAAGGCAAAGTCCCCATCTTCCTGGGTTCCAGCTTTGCCTTTATTGCACCCATCTTGCTCGCTGCAAAGCAATGGGGAATGCAAGCGACCTTATCGGGATTTGCCGGAGTGGCAGTTGTTTACTTTATCGCCTCGGCCTTCATCAAGTGGCGTGGCACGAAGTTCCTCAATCGCCTGTTTCCACCAATAGTTGTTGGACCTGTGATCATCCTCATTGGACTCTCCCTCTCGGGGACAGCGGTAGATATGTCGAAAAGCAACTGGCTGCTTGCCATCATCTCGCTCTTGGTGTCGATAATAATCCTCACCTATGCCCGTGGACTGTTCAGGCTCATTCCCGTGGTAGCCGGCATTGCTGTGGGCTACGTTGTAGCGATGGCGATGGGCATCGTCGACTTCACCGGCATCGCCGAGGCGCCCTGGTTTGCCTTGCCCGACAGCATTGCCAACCCTCGCCTGCCCGATTTCTCATGGCAACCCTTTGTGTGCCTGATGCCCATTGCCCTTGCCACCCTTATTGAGCATGTGGGCGATGTCTATGTGGTGAGCAATGTTGCCAACAAAGATTTCGTCAAAGACCCCGGCCTTCACCGCACGATGCTGGGCGACGGACTCGCTTGCCTGGCTGCAGCTTTCATGGGTGGCCCTCCAGTGACCACCTACAGCGAGGTCACCGGCGCCATGCAGATTACCAAGATCACCTCACCTGCCGTTATTCGCATCACCGCAGTCACGGCGATAGCGTTCTCGGTGTTTGGCAAGCTCAACGCATTCCTTCAGAGCATCCCACAAGCCGTGCTTGGCGGCATCATGCTCATGCTCTTTGGCACCATTGCCACAGTGGGAATACAGAACATGGTTCGCAACAAGGTAGACTTCACCAAGACCCGCAACATTATCATTGCCAGCATCATGCTCACCACCGGAGTGGGCGGTGCCGAACTCACGGCAGGATCGTTCAGTCTCTCGGGAATAGGCTTAGCAGCAGTAGTGGGCATTATCCTCAACCTGGCCCTCCCCAAGTCTAAAGAAGATGAAAATCGTCCCATTCAACAGCCAAAAGATTTATAAAAACTAAAAATCCTTTGATTTTAGCGCAACAAGCATTATCTTTGTAGGTTTTAAAATAATTGTTTATGATTACATATCTCGTTACAGGTGCTGCAGGATTCATTGGCGCCAACTTCGTGAAATACATCACCGCCAAGCATGGCAGTGACATCAAGGTGATAGTGCTCGACGCGCTCACCTATGCTGGTAACATCAACTCCATCAAGGAAGAACTGGAGAAACCCAATGTGTCGTTTGTCAAAGGCGACATCAAGGACTACGGTGTTGTTAGGCAAATCTTTGACGACAACGACATCGACTACGTTGTGAACTTTGCCGCCGAGAGCCATGTGGACCGCAGCATCGAGAACCCACGACTATTCCTCGAGACCAACATCCTGGGCACTCAAAACCTGCTCAACTGCGCCCGCGAGGCATGGGCCAACGGCAAAGACAGCACCGGCAAGCCCGTCTACAAAAAAGGCAAGAAATACCTGCAAATCTCGACCGACGAGGTGTATGGCTCGCTGGAGAAAGACTTTGACCAGGCTCAGCCACTACACGTTGACGACGAGCTCAAGAAGGTGATAGAAGGCCGCAAGGACCTCACCACCTTTGGCAAGAAGTTCTTTACCGAGACCACACCCATGTCGCCCCGCTCACCCTACTCGGCCTCGAAGACCAGTGCCGACATGATAACGATGGCCTACTACCACACCTATAACTTCCCCATCAACATCACCCGCTGCAGCAACAACTACGGCCCCTACCACTTCCCCGAGAAACTCATTCCGCTCGTAATCCACAACATCCTTGAGGGCAAGAAGTTGCCCGTCTATGGCAAGGGATTGAACGTGCGCGACTGGCTATATGTTGAAGACCACTGCAAGGCAATCGACTTAGTGCTTCGCAAGGGCAAGACAGGTGAGGTGTACAACATAGGCGGCTTCAACGAGGAGAGCAACATCAACATCGTGAAACTCATCATCGACACCATAGCCCGCATCATGCGCGAGGAACCCAAGTATCAGAAGTTGCTCAGTTGCAAACTCGAGGACATCAACTACGACTTGATAACCTACGTCACCGACCGTCCAGGCCACGACATGCGCTACGCCATCGACCCCACCAAGATTGCCACCCAACTGGGCTGGTATCCCGAGACACCCTTCACCGTGGGCATCGAGAAGACCATTCGCTGGAACCTCGACCACCAGCAATGGATCGACGACGTGACAAGCGGCGATTACCAGAAGTATTACGAAGAGATGTATGGCAACAGAGAGTTGAAAAACTGACGTGCCTACTGCGTGTGTCAACTTAATCAGATAAATTCTTCAAACTAGATAATCATGAAAGGTATAGTACTTGCTGGTGGCTCAGGAACTCGACTTTATCCCGTCACAAAAGGCATCTCAAAGCAACTTGTTCCCATCTACGACAAGCCCATGATATACTACCCTATATCGGTGCTCATGCTCGCAGGCATCAGAGAGATACTCATCATCTCCACTCCACACGACTTGCCACAGTTTGAGCGACTGCTGGGAACAGGCGAGAGTATTGGGGTGAAATTCTCCTATGCCGAGCAACCTTCGCCCGACGGCTTGGCGCAGGCGTTCATCATTGGCGAGCAATTCATTGCCGACGACTCGGTATGCCTCGTCCTGGGCGACAACATCTTCTATGGACAAGGATTCACCGGCATGCTTAAGGATGCCGTGGTGCAAACCGACGAGATGAACTGCGCTACCCTCTTTGCCTATGCTGTCAAGGATCCCAACCGCTTTGGTGTAGTGAGCCTTGATGCCAACGGCAAGGCCACCAAACTTGTTGAGAAGCCCGAGCATCCCGAGTCAAACTTTGCAGTCACTGGTCTGTACTTCTACCCTAACGATGTTATTAATGTTGCCAAGAGCATCAAGCCATCGCCTCGTGGCGAACTTGAGATCACCAGCGTCAACCAGCACTACCTCGCCCAAGAGCGAGTGATGGTCAAGACCCTGGGACGTGGATTTGCCTGGCTCGACACCGGCACTCCCGCCTCGATGCTCGATGCCAGCAACTTCATCGCCACCGTCGAGACCTGCCAGGGAGTGCAAGTTGCGGCACTGGAAGAAATCGCCTACCGCAAGCACTGGATCAATGACGACCAGTTGCGAGCCCTCGCCACTCCACTTGCAAAGAATGAATATGGCATGTACTTGCTTAACCTTATAGGGAAAATATGATTGAGCCACAAATAATAGACTTTCCAAAAATATGCGATCCACGCGGCAATCTCTCGTTCATCGAGAGCGAGGGGCACGTGCCATTTGAGGTGAAACGTTGCTACTGGATTTATGATGTTCCTGGAGGAATGTTTCGAAACGGCCACGCTTTCAGGGAGCAAGACGAACTCATTGTCGCGCTCTCAGGCAGCTTTGATGTGGTGCTCAACGACGGCACCGGCGAGAAACGCTACCACATGTCGCGCTCCTACTACGGCCTTTATGTGCCACACATGACATGGCGTGCTATCGACAACTTCTCGACCAACTCGGTAGCCCTCGTGCTCTCCAGCACGAGTTACGAACCCAGCGACTATATCGAGGATTTTAACGAGTTCTTAAAACTGAAAAATGGCTGACAACGACCTACATAAGACTTCTAGCATAGACCAGTGCAAGCTCATTGAACTGGGCAAGAATCATCATGCAAACGGCAACCTCACTGTGGTGGAAAACGGCAAACTGATACCCTTCGACATCAAGCGCGTGTTCTACATCTATGACGTGCCTGGCGGAGAAGAGCGTGGAGGGCACTCCCACAAGAGACTGCAGCAGGTGATTGTTGCCATTAGCGGTGCCTTTGACGTGCTTCTCGATGATGGCGTGAACCAGCGCAGCGTGACCCTCAACCGCCCCTATCAGGGGCTGCTTGTGGCACCCGGAGTGTGGAGCAAACAACACAACTTCTCGTCGGGGTCGGTGTGCCTGGTGCTGGCATCTGACCATTATTGTGAGGAGGATTATGTGCGCGACTACGACCAATTTTTACAACTAACATCTAACAAAAAATAGATGAGATACAATTTTCTTGACTTGGCACGAGCCAACGAGCCATATATCGACGAGCTGCAAGAGGCAGCTTGCAACGTAATAAAATCGGGGAGATACCTGAGAGGCGAGCAAACCAACCTACTCGAGCAGGAGATTGCAGGATTGTGTGAGGCAAAGTACTGCATCGCAGTGAGCAATGGCCTTGATGCCCTAAGACTGATTTTCAGGGCCTACATAGAACTTGGCGTGCTTCATAACGACGACCATGTGATAGTGCCTGCCAACACCTACATAGCCTCGGTGCTTGCCGTGAGCGACAATGGCATGACCCCATGCCTGTGTGACGCTAGGCCCGACACCATGAACCTCGACTCCTCGCTTATCGAGAACCTTATCACTCCGGCGGTAACAGCAATCATGCCCGTTCACCTCTATGGCACACCCTGCTGGGACGATGAACTCATGACCATCGCCAAGCGATATGACCTCAAGATCATAGAAGACAACGCCCAGGGCATTGGAGCAAAGTCAAATGTTCCTGGCATTAACGGCACCTTCACCACAGGCGGACTGGGTCATGCCAGCGCTTTGAGCTTCTACCCCACCAAGAATCTGGGCGCACTGGGCGACGCCGGTGCTGTTGTCACCAACGATGAGGACCTTGCCAAGGCCGTGAGAGCTATTGCCAACTATGGCAGCGACACTCGCTATCACAATATCTATATGGGACTGAACTGCCGCATCGATGAGATTCAGGCAGCCATGCTGCGGGTGAAGCTGCGTTACCTCAACGTTGAGAACATGCGACGTGCCGAGGTGGCTCAAGCCTATGACAAGTTTATCACCAATCCACTAGTCAAGAAGCCCGACATCTTCGACGACATGATACAAATATGGCACCAGTATGTGATACGCGTGGAGAAACGTGATGAGATGCGTGCTTTCCTCGAGAAAAACGGCGTGATGACCGACATCCACTATGCCACTCCACCACATCGCCAGCCATGTTACCGCAGGTTCCAGTCCTACCGGCTGCCAGTGACCAACGAAATTGCCGACATGGCTATCAGCCTCCCAATAGGCCACCCCATCACCCCAGCCGATGCCGAGCAAATCGCCTCTATAATCAACAAGTTCAAGAGCTAATTCCCTTGTCAACCACCTCATGCACACCATCATGAATCCAGGCATAAAGAAATTCATCATGCGCACGCTAGTGGCGGCATTGCCACTATTGCTCTTGGTGGGTATCTATGTCGTGAGAGATCCATTTCATGTGGTGCATCCCGTTGCCAGCACCGAGCATGGCGACTCGGTAGTTGCCGGCAACAATGCAGGAGTCATTGCTGTCCAGACCTACCTCGCCCACAACTGCGAGCGTCGCTACGACTCATTCATCTTTGGTTCCTCGATGTCGCAGAACTACAAGGCAGCTTACTGGCAACCTTATATCGACAAGAATGCGTCGATACTTCACTTCGACGCGTCGGGCGAGTCGCTCGACGGCATCATCAACAAGATGAGGTTCCTCAACGAGCATGGCAGCACAATAAAGAATGCCCTCATCATTATAGAGGAAGAGATGCTTCACCGGCCGCCACATGAGAACGAGATACTCTATGTTCAGCATCCTGCCACATCGGGAGCATCACGCTGGTTTCATTTCCACACGTTGTTTTTCAATGCCTTCCGTAACCTCGACATGGTAAAAGAAGTACTACAGGGCACCAACGACGTAGTGAGCGACAACGTTATCAAAAACGGAGATGTACCTAATCGCATAGAACCCATCAACGAGAACTATTACCACCACATCGACTCCCTCATCGAGCATGACCCATCCAAGTTCTTCACTCCACAACGACTTGCTGGTCGCCAGCATGCCATGCTCCCCTTTCACAACGAACCAGCAATCAACGAGGTGGTTGAGGCAAAGTTGAGAACCATCAAGGAGTTTCTTGTCAAGAACAAGACAAAGTACATAATTCTTGTGCCTCCATGCAACGTGAAACCCCAACTCAAGCCACAAGACCTGTGGGTGATGAGGGCAATCTTTGGGCAAGAACATGTTCACGACTTCAGCGGTGCCGAAGGATATGTTGGCAACGAACTTTTCTACTACGACAAGTCGGCCCACCTTACATCGGCACAATGCAAGGTGCTGCTCGACAGCGCCTACAAGGAGCAGCACACCGCATCACTCCACAACCCATATTACCGACTTAAATAATCATCAACTACAATAATACACGACACACATGGCAAGCAACATCAGCACCACATCGGCACCTATTGGAGTTTTCGACTCAGGATTTGGAGGACTATCCATCTTGCGAGAGATTCGCAAAGTGCTTCCACAATATGACTACATCTTCCTGGGCGACAATGCGCGAGCACCCTACGGCAACCGCTCCTATCAACTCGTTTACGAGTTCACGCTGCAAGCGGTCAAGCACCTGTTCAATCAAGGCTGCCAACTCGTGATACTTGCGTGCAACACTGCCTCGGCCAAGGCGTTGCGCTCCATTCAGCAACGTGACCTCGCCGGCATCGACCCCAACCGCAGGGTACTGGGTGTTATCCGCCCAACCGTGGAGGAGATAGGCAATCTCACCACAACCCGCAACGTGGGCATCTTTGGCACACCTGGAACAGTGCAAAGTCTCTCTTATGACATCGAGATTGGTAAGATGTTTCCCGACATAAAAGTCTACAGCCACGCGTGCCCCATGTGGGTGCCTCTGGTCGAGAACCGAGAGAGTGACGGGCCAGGCGCCGACTATTTTGTCAAGAAAGATGTTGACTCCCTCATGTCGCAGTGTGCCGACATCGACGCAATCATCCTGGGTTGCACCCACTATCCTTTGCTTTGTGAAAAGATAAAGAAATATGTACCTGCTCATGTGAAAATCATTGAGCAGGGACCCATCGTGGCACACAGCCTTAAAGATTATCTCGACCGTCACCCCGAAATGGAGCAACGATGCAGCAAGGGTGGCTCATGCCGTTACACCACCACCGAAGACGCGTCACGCTTCTCGCCAGTGGCATCAATCTTCGTCAACCACACCGTCAATGCCGAGCATGTGATACTCTAAGAGTTCATCATGCGCTGCGCGTTATATGATTAAGGATTATATAGGTCGTGATTATAGAAATCAAGGATTTCGAGAGCGTGGGCATAGGCTTGCTTAGCAGGGCTCTCGGGGTCGCGCTCGGTCGACTCAAGGTAACTGCTCATTGCTTTCCCCCAATCGCCTAGCTGGCGATAGGCGTTACCCCGCAGGTAGAACAACTGTGAAATAAACTTCTTGTTCTCCTGAGTTTCCTCATTCTCTATAATATAGTCGCAATGTGCTATCACATCGCGCGACTCGCTGCGAGCGAGCATCTCCTTTATCTGTTGTATAGTTTCTTCGTTTTGCATGATGCAAAGGTAGCAATAAAAACCTTAGCGAGCAAATTTTTCCACTCTCCCTGGTCAACCTAAAACAAAAACTTATCAACAAAAACCACATTTTTACTACAAATCATTTGGCATATAACAAATTATATGTATATTTGTAGGAAATAGAACACTAACACCATAATATTATGTATAAAGATAACCAATTATATATTGCTCATGGGCCAGAAGGAGCAATATGCATCAACGGTAAGATGGCCAACCGCCACGGTTTAATTGCCGGTGCCACTGGTACTGGTAAAACCGTCTCGCTGCAAGTGATAGCCGAGAGTTTCTGCAACGCTGGAGTGCCATGTTTCATGGCCGACATCAAGGGCGACCTATCGGGAATAAGCCAGCCAGGCAAAATCTCGGGCTTTATCCAGAAGCGCATTCCAGAGTTTGGACTCAATGAGGAAGAACTCGAGTTTGCCGGATGTCCAGTGAGGTTCTACGATGTCTTTGGCAAGCAGGGACACCCCATGCGCACTCGCGTGTCGAACATGGGTCCGCTGCTGCTGTCGCGACTGCTGGGTCTCAACGATGTTCAAAGCGGCGTGCTCAACATCGTCTTTAAGGTTGCCGACGAGCGTGGCCTCATGCTCGACGACCTGAAGGACTTGCGTGCAATGATAGACTATGTGGGCAAGCATGCATCGGAGTATACCACAAAGTATGGCAACGTGTCGACCGCCAGTATTGGCGCCATCCAGCGCTCACTGCTTGTGCTTGAGGACCAGGGCGGCGAGAAGTTCTTTGGCGAGCCTTCGTTTGACATCAACGACCTCATCGACCGTGAAGACGGCAAAGGCGTGATGAGTGTCCTGGCTGCCGACGAGCTGCAACACAATCCCAAGCTCTACTCCACATTCCTGCTGTGGCTGCTCTCGGAACTCTATGTCAAGCTTCCTGAGGTTGGCGACATGGAGCTGCCCAAACTCATCTTCTTCTTTGACGAGGCGCACATGCTCTTCGACGACACCTCAAAGGCACTAGTCGAGAAAATAGAGCAAGTGATACGCCTGATGCGAAGCAAGGGCGTGGGCATTTACTTCGTTACCCAGAGTCCTGCCGACCTTCCCGAGATTGTGCTGGGCCAGCTGGGCAACCGCATTCAGCATGCCATGCGTGCCTACACCCCACGCGACATAAAGGCAGTGAAAGTTGCCGCCGAGACCTTCAGGGCAAATCCAGCATTTGACACCTCGGAAGCCATCTCCAACCTAGAGACCGGTGAGGCGCTGGTATCGTTCCTCGACGAGAAAGGTGCTCCACAGGTTGTGCAACGCGCAAAGATCCTCTTCCCGTTGAGCCAGATTGGTCCCATCGACGCCATGACACGCAACGCGTTCATCAACCGCTCGCGCATTTATGGCAAATATGATGAGGCCAAAGAGCGTGAGAGCGCCTTTGAGGTTCTTCTTGCCGAGAGCGAGAAGGAGGCGAAGGATGCTGCCGAGGCTGCTGCCGCCGCCGAAGCCGAGAAGCAGGCTGCCAAGGAAGCCAAGGAGGCCGAGAAGGAGAGCAAGAAGCCAGGATTCTTTGGCAAAGTGTGGAAGGCAATCATCACAGCCGTCACTGCTGCTATAGCATCTATCGTGGGCACAAAGATTGGCAACGCCGTCTCAGGCACCAAGAGCCGCAAGAGTTCGACCACTACCACTGGCAAGATTGCCAAGAGTGCCACCAGCGCTGCCACCCGCACCATCACCCGTGAGCTCACCCGCAGCATCCTGGGCAACCTGGGCAAGTAGCCTTAGCCCAGCAACCATCACTCCACCACCAGCAACATCCCCAGCACACCCAACAGCGCTGGGGATGCTTTGTGATGTCTAGGAAGACAGTTAACTCATAAGTTAATGTTTTGCATCAAGCTAAACTAATACATAAAAAAGATAACTCATGGATATTGGTTATGAAAATTATTGTATCTTTGCATGTAACTTAACTGCATAACTTATGATTTCTTGGCAAGACAAAGCGATTAAACTATTGGATGATAGCCTTTCACCCATTCCACAGGAATTAAATGGAATAGATTGGAAATGCGCACTTTCTGATAAGTCAGAGAAACTTGCGCAACATCTTTGTGCTTTTTCCAACACAAAGAATGGAGGTTTCATCGTATTTGGAATTAATAATGATGATGCATCTTTTGTTAAATTAACAAAGGATGAAGTGGAAGACATTACCAAGAAATTAGGTAACATTGCAAAAAACAATTTAGCATGGTCAGTCCAACTTGAACATGATGTTATTGATTATAAAGGCAATGCGCTATTGTTTATTCGCATCCCCGAACAAACAAATAAGCCCATTTATCTTCGCGGAAAAGATATATATGAAGCATATATACGTTCGGCAGGACACTCAGTTAAGATGTCGCATGAACAGGTGCATGGGCTAATAGCACAATCCCATGGATTGACATTTGAAGATAGAGTTGCAAAAATTGTAAATTCTGCCGATGATGTCCTAAATCTGTTGGACTCTAGGTTGTTCTTTGAAATGCTTCGTAAGACTATGCCAACAGAAAAGGCTATAATTATTAAGCAGCTTGAAGATTATGGCTTGATTGTCTCAAAAGGTGACTCTTACGAGATATTAAATTTGGGTGCTATTCTTTTTGCTCGTGAACTGCATGATTTTGACTCACTTAAAGGTAAAGAAATTATTGTTCGAAGATATGAAGGAGCGAACAACCGTGTCCTGAATATAGATTATGTTTGTAAAAGTGGATATGCAGTTGGTTTCGAGGATTTGATGAACTTCATCAGCAGAAATACAAGCGTTGAACGAATTGAGGTTAAACGAATCCAAGAACCGTTATATCCTGTTGTAGCCATTCGCGAGCTACTGGCAAACATGATGGTACATCAAGATTTTGCTATTAGGGGAATGATACTGACCGTTGAGATATTTTCTAATCGTATCACTTTCACAAATCCTGGTTCATCTCTTAATGATGTTAACCGTCTGATTGACTTGCCACCTCATTCAAGAAATGAGAAAATGGCTCAGTTGATGTTTCTCTTGGATATGTGCGAACGTCGAGGCAGTGGCATTGATCGCGCGACAGACGCAATTGGTCAAATGAAGTTGCCTGCTTACAAAGCACAAAGTGGAGATGACTTTACAAGGATAACTATGTTCCCAAGAAAAAATGTTAAGGATATGACTCGAGAAGAACGCATTGCAGCTTGTTATCAGCACGCTTGCCTTCTTTATGAAGATGGGAAATCTATTAATAATTTAAGCGTTCGTGAACGTTTTAATATAAATTCTAAGCAATCTGCAATGGCTTCACGTATCTTGACAGATACACTTGATTGCGGATTGATTAAGATGGAGAATCCTGAAACATCATCAAAACGATACGCTTCATATATTCCATTTTACGCATAATCTTATTTTCACGCGAATCTACCACACACAATAAATCATTATATTACAGCGACTTCCAATTTTCATTTGAATCTACTCTCTAAAATGTGAGTATTAACATGCCAAAATGAAAGCAAGTTCTTCTATTGTCTTTTACGCATAGAAGCGTTACCAGACTTTTGTATTAAATAATTTGCTTTTTATGAATAAAAACAAACTCTCAATTAATCTTAATCATTCAAGTCAACAAAGATAGTTACCTCAAGAGCAAATGCTTTTTTGTTTGCACTTTTTGTTTGCACTCAAAGCGCAAGTGCACAATTTGCGTGAAAATGGTCTTCTGTTGGATAAAATATTGTAACTTTGCAACAACAAATTATTTAGACATGAGATTTATAGCAATAATACCGGCGCGATATGCGTCAACTCGCTTTCCTGGCAAACCTCTGGCACAGCTTGGTGGCATGACGGTAATAGAACGCGTGTACCGCCAGGTGTCGAAATCACTTGACAATGTGGTTGTCGCCACCGACGACCAGCGCATCCTGGACCGTGTGACGGCCTTTGGCGGGAAAGCCATCATGACCAGCGACCAGCACCGCAGCGGCACCGACCGTTGCTGGGAAGCATATCAAAAGAATCAGGGCAATGAGGACATTATTATAAATGTGCAAGGCGACGAGCCATTTATCCAGCCAGTGCAGATAGAGTCGCTCATGAAATGCTTTGATGACCCGTCGACCGATATTGCCACACTTGTCAAACCAGCAGGCAAAGACTGCGACTATGCAGTACTGGAAAACCCCAACAAGGTGAAAGTAGTCTTCGACAACAATTACAATGCCCTATATTTCTCTCGCTCGGTGATACCTTACCTGCGTGGCATCGACAAGCAGCAGTGGACTGGCAAGCACCAGTTCTACACCCACCTGGGGATGTATGCATACCGCGCCAGCATTCTGGAGCAGATTACTCGCCTTCCACAGTCGTCACTAGAGATTGCCGAGTCGCTCGAGCAACTGCGATGGCTTGAGAACGGGATGAAGATAAAAGTGGGCATCACCAATCACTCGTCAATAGGTATCGACACTCCACAAGACCTTGAACGAGCGCAAGAATTCATCTCACAAAACTCCGCATCATGGCAGTAGACCGCAGCACTCCCCCACCCATCACCGACTTCAAGGAAATCAGGCTCGATGTTCCTGCTCCCATCACCCTGTCAAATGGCATAAAGATGTGGGTGACCGGCAATGGCGAGGACGAAATCAACAAAATCTCACTCTACATCACCGGCGGAGCCTTCCAGGAGTCGAGGCCCATGCAAGCCACGTCGTGCGCGATGTCGGTGTTCAACGGCAACAGAAACATGACCTACAGCCAGATAGCCGAGGCAATCGACTTCTATGGTGCATGGCGATCGTTGCAAACCCATGACAACTGCACCGCCTTTGCCCTGTCGTCGCTCAACGAGAACTTCGACAAGACACTGCCCATCCTTGTTGACTCGCTGCGCTTCCCCACCTTCCCCGACAACGAGTTTGACCTCATCAAGCGTCAGCTCACGGTGAGTTGTGCCACAGCGAGAGAAACGGTGAAATACATTGCCAACAAAGAGATCATGCGTCTCTACTATGGTGACCATCATCCCCTTGCCACCGACCCAACCCCCACCGACATCAACGCCCTGACACAAGACGATATCAAGAACTTCTACAACAGCAATTTCAAGGCACAGAACTGCAACATCGTCTTTGCAGGCAACATCACCGACCGCGAACTGAAAATCGTTGACAACGTGCTTGGAGAGTGGAAACCCGATGGGGCTCCATCGCCCATCCTCGAGCCGCCTGCCACGCCTAGCGATGATATGCTTCGTGTAGTTAACAAAGAAGGTGCTGTGCAGTCGGCAATAGTGATGATGATCAAAGCCATCCCACGCAAGCACCCCGACTACTTCAAGTTACGAGTCCTTGTCACAGTTCTGGGCGGATACTTTGGCAGCCGGCTCATGTCCAACATCCGTGAAGACAAGGGCTACACCTATGGCATCAACTCCAGCCTTAGCGGCCGCGCCTTTGACGGATATATAGGCATCTCCACCGAGAGTGACACCCAATACACATGGCAAGTGATCGAGGAAACCAAGAAAGAGATGCGACGGCTTCAAGAAGAGCCAATCCCACAGCAAGAACTCGACATAGTGAAGCGGCACATGCTGAGCGACCTCGTCAAGACACTTGACACGCCGTTCAACATTGGTGGCTACATTGGCAATATGTTTTGCTATGGTGTATATCCCGAGTACTTCAACGAGCAAGTGCAAGAGATAATAAACGTTACAAGCGACCAACTATTGACCATCGCGCAACGCTACTTCGACCTGGAGAAACTTAGAGTGGTCATCGCTTGCGATAAAAACAAATTGACAGAGCAATAAACAACACCACTTAGAGACACTATTTACAACTTTTTTGGCAAAAAAACGCCAAAGGTGTTGCACAGAATAAAAAAATGTTGTACCTTTGCAGTCGCAAAAGTGAAATGGCGGGATAGCTCAGATGGTTAGAGCGTCGGATTCATAACCCGGAGGTCCTGAGTTCAATTCTCAGTCCCGCTACTTTTCAAGAGACTCAAAGCAATATTTGGGTCTCTTTTTTTAGATTACCACACGATTAAAGAACCATGCATTAAGAGTCATGCACTCCAAACAGCGCCCCATAGAACTTCTTGCTCCAGCCAAGAACGAAGAAATAGGCATCGAGGCCATCAAGCACGGTGCCGATGCGGTATACATTGGTGCCAGCGCATTTGGGGCACGGTCGCAGGCAGGCAACGACATCCAGTCCATTAAACGTCTTGTTGACTTTGCCCATCAATATGAAGCCCGCATCTATTGCACTGTCAACACCATCGTCTATGACCATGAGTTGAAAGCTGTTGAGGCGATGATCCATGACCTCTATAACGCAGGTGTGGATGCGCTCATAGTCCAGGACATGGCATTGCTTAGGCTCGACCTGCCCCCCATTGCCCTTCATGCCAGCACTCAGTGCGACATGCGAACTGTGGAGAAGGCACAGTTTCTTGAGCAGATGGGGTTTGCTCAGCTGGTTCTAGCGCGCGAACTATCGCTTGAGGAGATTAAATCCATTAGCACAAGCGTGAAAGTGCCCCTCGAGGGCTTCTGCCATGGTGCATTGTGCGTGAGCTACAGTGGCCGTTGCCAGATTAGCGAGGCACTAAAACACCGAAGCGCCAACCGCGGCGAGTGTGCGCAATTCTGCCGCCTGAGCTACGACCTGGAGGATAGCGACGGCCACAAGTTAATGAAATCCAAGCACCTGCTCTCGCTGCGCGACCTCAATGCCAGCGACCGCCTTCGCTCAATGATAGACGCCGGCATCTCGTCGTTCAAGATAGAGGGCAGGCTCAAAGACGTGGAATACGTGAAAAATGTTGTTGCCTACTACCGCCAAGCACTCGACCACATTATCGCCTCGAGTGACAATCTCGCGAGAAGCTCGGCAGGCACATCCACTTTCACATTCACCCCATCGCTAAGCAAGAGTTTCAACCGGTCATTCACCCACTATTTCATTGACGGACGAAATCCCAAGAACGGCACCAAGATGGCGTCGATTCACACCCCAAAGTCACAAGGAGAATATCTGGGCAAGGTGTCGAGAGCGAGCGGCAATGTCATTACACTCGACACAGCATCGACTATTGTGAATGGTGACGGGCTCAGTTTTCTTGACGCCAGTGGCAACTACGATGGTTTCAGAGTCAATAGAGTTGACGGCAAGAGACTGATTCTCAAAGAAAAATGCGACATTAAAGCAGGCGACAAAGTTTACAAGACCTTTGACAAAGAATTTAACGACATCCTTGCCAAGCCTAGTGCCGAAAGGAAAATTGCCGTTGATTTCACGCTGTGGACCACAGGAAACATGGTGTGCCTCAAAGCCAACGACGAGCGAGGCGCTATGGCAGTGCACACTATCACCCTCGACAGCGAGCCTCAAGTTGCCAAGCAACCTCAATCCGAGCGCCAGCGACAAGTGCTGTCGAAACTTGGCAACACCATTTTCACATTGCGCAACTGCGACATCATGGGCGACTACTTCATCCCCGCATCCACCCTCACCCAACTCAGGAGAGAGACATTAGAAATGCTTGAGCGAGCCCACAAGAACTCCTATTGTCGCGACTTGCGCCGCCCTGAGGACAAGAACGCAATGTTCCCATATCAAGACCTTGCCAGCGCCGACAATGTTGCCAACCAACTGGCACATCAGTTCTACCTCGACCATGGCGTGGCAAGCATAGAGCCAGCCCTCGAGTGCCGCAAGAGCAACGAAATTCCCAGCCATCCCGTCATGACCACACGCTACTGCCTGCGCAGGGAACTGGGCGCCTGCCTCAAAGACCGTGACTCACGCAACAAACTTCCCGTGCCACTACTGCTGCGCAATGGCAAGACCTTGCTGCGAGTTGACTGCGACTGCAATCAATGCGAAATGAAGATTTCCATTGTGCAAGCATAATAAGAAATCTGTCAGGCGACAAAAAACTAAGACGTAAAAGAAACGGCCATATTCATCAAGAATATGACCGTTTCTGTATTGAATAAGGAAAGGATTATCAGTTATCCACCTCGTCGAGAATCTTTTGAACGTCCTTAGGCTGGAGGCGACCGTAAACCTTCTCACCAATGGTTACCACAGGTGCAAGACCACAGGCGCCCACGCAACGCAGGCAGTCGAGAGAGAACTTGCCATCGGGAGTGGTCTCGCCCACCTCAATACCCAAGATGCGCTTGATTTCCTCGAGCAGTTTCTCCGAACCACGCACGTAGCATGCAGTACCGAGACACACCGAGATTGGGTGCTTGCCCTTAGGAGTCATGGTGAAGAACGAGTAGAATGTCACTACACCATAAACCTTAGAGGCGGGAATGTTAAGTTTGCGTGCAATAATGCGCTGCATCTCCTCGGGGAGGTAGCCGTGCAACGACTGAGCCTCGTGAAGGATATTGATGAGCTCACCTGGTTTATTACCATGCTTGTCGCAGATGGCCTCCACCTGCTCAATGACATTACATGCCAATTTCATTTCTTTTGCTTTTGCCATAATTTATAGTGGATTTAGCCAATAATTACTTAATAGTTCTGTCAAAATAGTGAGTGTGTAGCAAGTGGTGAGACTTCTCGCTCAGAGGCTCGCCCAGGAATTCCTTGTAGAGCTTCTGGATGTCGGGGTTCTCATGACTCTTGCGGATGGGCTTTCCTTCGTCCTCGGCATAGAGGGCGTCGCAACGTCCTTGGATAACATCGAAGTTTCCGTGATGGTAGGGCTGACCAGCACCACCAATACATCCACCAGGACATGCCATAACCTCAACAACGTGGTAGTCGAGTTCGCCAGCGCGAAGCTTGTCCATGATGATGCGAGCATTGCTCAGAGTGTGAGCCACGCACACCTTGAGTTCAAATCCGTTGAGGTCGATCTTGGCCTCACGAATTCCCTCAAATCCACGCACTTGGTCGAAGTTGATGCGTGGCAGAGTCTTGCCAGTGTAAACCTCATAAACCGAGCGCAACGCAGCTTCCATCACGCCGCCAGTAACGCCGAAGATGGCGCCAGCACCTGTCGACTCGCCAAGCGGGCTGTCGAAGTCGCTGTCGGGCAGCTGAGCGAAGTTGATGTTGGCACGCTTGATGAGTCGAGCAAGCTCACGGGTCGAGATGCTGTAGTCAACATCGGGATTACCGTCAACCTTGAACTCCTCGCGTGTGCACTCATATTTCTTAGCCAAGCAAGGCATGATAGAAACAACCACGAGTTTGTCGCGTGGAATGCCCATCTTCTCGGCCCAATAAGTCTTAGCGACAGCACCAAACATCTGAGCTGGCGACTTAGCACTAGAAGGATAGTCGAGCAAGTCGGGATAATTGTGCTCAAAGAAGTTAACCCAAGCAGGGCAGCACGAAGTCATGATAGGCAACTTCACGCT
The DNA here is from genome assembly GCA_900318065.1 of uncultured Prevotellaceae bacterium. Classification (GTDB taxonomy): domain Bacteria; phylum Bacteroidota; class Bacteroidia; order Bacteroidales; family Muribaculaceae; genus Sodaliphilus. The sequence goes on along the minus strand of ONIY01000020.1, from coordinate 25,405 downwards.
CTTGTCGCCAGCGAGGAACTTCTTGAGGCGGTCAAGAATCTCGGCACCTTCCTCCATAATGGTGAGGTCGGCAGCAAAGTCGGTGTCAAATACATAGTCAAAGCCCAGGTCGCGCAAGGCAGTTGCCAATTTGCCAGTAACGATACCAGGAACCCCAAACTCCTCACCCAGCGCGAAGCGCACTGCGGGAGCAGGCTGAGCAACAACCACCTTGTCGGGATTGGTGATGTCGGCCATGAGCTGGTCGGTATAGTCACGCTCGGTGAGAGCGCCCACGGGGCAAACGGCCACGCACTGACCGCAATAGGTACAGTCGGTGTCGACAAACATGCGGTCGAAAGTGGGGGCGATAGTGGTGTCGAAACCACGACGGATGGCACCAAGCACACCCACGCTCTGCACCTCGTTACAAACAGTCTCGCAACGGCGGCAGTAGATACACTTCTCCATGTTACGGGTAATGGCTGGAGTCACCTCATTCTTGCGCTCGCTCTTCTCGCCATCGTTGTAAGGCATCTGGCGGATGTTGAGGCGCATTACCAGGCGCTGCAGCTCACAGTCGCTACACTTGGGGCAAGTGAGGCAATCGTTGGGGTGATCACTCAAGATGAGCTCGGCCACAGTCTTGCGGGCGCGAATCACACGCGCCGAGTTGGTATAAACCACCATACCAGGAGTGCAGTTGGTAGCGCAGGCAGGCGCAAGATTGCGACGTCCTTCCACCTCTACCACACACAGGCGGCACGATGCGGGTTTATTCTTCACACAAGTGCCCTTAAGGTCGATGTGGCACAAGGTGGGGATATTGATGCCGACGAGTTTGCCGGCTTCCAGAAGTGTAGTACCCTGTGGCACTTCCACCTCATGGTTATCTATAGTCAGTTTAATCAATTTCTCTTCCATGATGATAATAAGTGTGATTGTTTAGAAAACATGAATAGCATCGAAGCGGCAACGCGACTGGCACATACCACAGCGAATGCACTTGAAAGGATTAATCACATGTGGCTTGCGCACATCGCCCATGATAGCGTCGGCAGGACAGTTGCGAGCGCAAGCGCCACAACCCTTACACTTCTCGGGATTAACGGTGTAGGTGAGAAGCGCCTTACACTGTTTAGCCCGGCAAGTGTGCTGCTTAACGTGCTCCACATATTCATCATAGAAGTTGTCGATAGTTGACAACACAGGGTTAGGAGAAGTCTGTCCAAGACCGCAGAGAGCAGTATCCTTAATTGTAGCGGCGAGCGACTTCAGGTGCTCGATGTCGTCCATCGTTCCCTTGCCCTCGGTGATGCGAGTGAGGATCTCAAGCATGCGCTTGTTACCAATGCGGCATGGAGTACACTTACCACACGACTCACCAACGGTGAACTCAAGGTAGAACTTGGCAACCGATACCATACAGTCGTCCTCGTCCATAACAATCATACCACCCGAACCCATCATTGAGCCGGCGGCTCCAAGGCTCTCGTAGTCGATAGGAATGTCAAGGTGCTTCTCGGTCAAGCAGCCACCCGAGGGGCCACCAGTTTGAACAGCCTTGAACTTCTTACCGTTCTTTACACCACCACCAATGTCGTAGATAATCTCACGCAAGGTAGTACCCATAGGCACCTCGATAAGACCCACATTGTTGATTTTACCTGCAAGAGCAAACACCTTAGTACCCTTAGACTTCTCGGTACCGATCGAAGCAAACCAGTCGGCACCCTTAGTAAGGATGATGGGCACATTGGCAAGAGTCTCAACGTTGTTAACATTGGTAGGATATCCCATATAACCGCTCTCGGCAGGGAATGGTGGCTTGAGGGTGGGCTCGCCACGCTTGCCTTCCATAGAGTGGATAAGCGCAGTTTCCTCACCGCAAACGAATGCACCTGCACCGTAGCGAATCTCAATATCGAAATCAAAGTCACTGCCCATGATGCGCTTGCCAAGCATGCCACAATCACGAGCCTGCTCAATAGCGATCTTCAAGCGATGAACTGCCAAGGGGTACTCGGCTCGGATGTAGATCAGACCCTCGCTGGCGCCAATGCAGTAGCCACACAATGCCATTGCCTCGATAACCGAGTGTGGGTCACCCTCCATGATAGAGCGGTCCATGAACGCACCTGGGTCACCTTCGTCGGCATTACAAACCACATACTTGTGCTCAGCCTGATAGTTTCGTGCAAAGCCCCACTTCATACCAGTTGGGAAACCAGCACCACCACGGCCTCGCAGTCCCGACTTCTTGATGATGTCGATAACCTCCTCGGGAGTTTGGTTTTGCAAAGCATTAGAGAGAGCCATGTAACCGTCGCGAGCAATATACTCGGCAATGTTCTCAGGATCGATAAAACCGCAGTTGCGCAGAGCGACACGCTTCTGCTTGCGGTAGAAGTCCATGTGCTTAGAGTCGCTAACGTGCTGCGAAGTCTTGGGGTCAACATAGAGCAATCGCTCAACGCGACGACCACCAATCACGTGCTCCTTAACGATTTCGTCGGCATCCTCGGGCTTCACTTGTGTGTAGAAAGTATTGTCGGGCATCACCTTAACAATAGGGCCTTTCTCACAGAAGCCGAAACATCCTGTTACAATCACATCAACTTTACTGGCAATACCATTAGCTTCAATGGCAGCCTTCAAGTTCTCGACAATTTTAGCACTGCTCGAAGCTTTACAGCCAGTACCACCGCAGCACAGGAGCTCAATGTGCTCAGTTCCCACGGCTAGTCCACAGCTTTTTTCACTCACAGCAGCATAACTCAGTTCACGAACGTTCAAGTCGGCCTGAGCCTTTTTCCTGAATTGAATCAAGTCTTCAAAGTTCAAGGTTTTCACTGGGTAATTTGTTGTTTTAGTTATTAGTTGAAAATTCTTTAAAAATCTTTGCTATACAACCCAAATTAATAGGGTTCTCAAAAAACAAGACAAAGTTACATACATTATTTTAAATATATATAAAAAGGCACATCTTTTAACAACTTTTTAAGATTATCACTGCGTGTTGCCAAAAAACATGGTGTTATTATTTTGATAATTGTCAAATATGCTATAAATTTGCAACTTCAAAACAATGAGCGATGATTAATCTAAAAAACTCAATTATATGAAATCAAAATCATTTTTTCTTATTATGCTTGCTGCCCTTCTCTTGAGCAGCTGCAACACTCAAAAGGACATCCCTTACATGATTGGTGCCAACCAGCTTCCAGCCGAGGTGCTACAGACGGCAGCCAAGGCCAGTGACCCCGTTGTCATGCCTGGCGACATGCTGCAAATCAACGTCATCAGCCGCAACACCGAGGCTGTGAAACCCTTCAACAAGAGCGACTACATCTCTAAACTGGGAGGCGGTAACACCAACCTCAACTCCAACAGCGAGAACTCAATGTATTACTATCTCGTGGATGCCAATGGCAACATCGAGTATCCCTTCCTGGGTACACTACACATAGGCGGCATGAGCAAGAGTGCTGTTGAGGACTACATCGCCACACAAATCTATCCCCGCTATCTCACTGAACGCCCAGGCGTTGAGGTTCGTTTCCAGAACTTCAGGGTATCCATCTTGGGCGAGGTGAAGAATCCAGGCGTCATCAAAGCCACCAATGGCCGTCTCAACCTGCTTGAGGCCATTGCCCAGGCAGGCGACCTTACCATTCATGGCAAGCGCGACAACGTGATGATTATTCGCACCAACAGCGACGGCAGCCGTTCAATCCAAACCGTGAACATGAACGACAAGAACATGATCCTGTCGCCAAGTTTCAACTTGCAGCAAAACGACATCATCTATGTTGAGCCCAACAGTTCGCGTGCCCGCCAGTCGTGGAATGTTCCACCCGCACTGTCGCTTGGAATGTCTTCGGTAGGCACACTCATCTCTATCGCCACATTCATCATAACGCTTACAAAATAAGGCACTCATTTATATCATAGCATAGCAATGCCACCCTCACATGAGAGTGGCATTGACTTTTTGTGTTTTCAATCATCACAAGATTTTCTCTAAATCTTTAGTTGATTGAGCGATTTCATCGGCAGTGACCTCATAGTTCGACAGGTCGTTGGCAAAATATCGGTCATATGCTGCCATGTCGATAAGTCCATGTCCCGACAGGTTGAAGAGAATCTTCTTCTTCTCCCCAGCCACTTTACACTTAAGTGCCTCATTGATAGTAGCGGCAATGGCATGCGATGACTCGGGCGCTGGAATTATGCCCTCACATCGCGCAAAGAGAGTTGCCGCCTTGAAAGAGTCAAGTTGAGGAATGTCGACAGCCTCAATCAATCCGTCGCGCTTGAGCTGGCTGATAATCGCCCCACCTCCATGATACCTTAGTCCACCGGCATGGATGTTGGCAGGACGGAAACTGTGCCCAAGAGTATACATAGGGATGAGAGGCGTATACCCTGCCTCGTCACCAAAGTCATACTGGAAGATACCTCGCGTGAGCTTGGGGCACGAAGCTGGTTCGGCGGCGACAAATCTCATGCCAGTATTCTCCCCATTGAGTTTGTGCCTCAAGAAGGGGAACGCCAGTCCCGAAAAGTTGCTTCCTCCACCAAAGCAAGCCACAACCACATCGGGCGCCTCGCCTGCCATCTCCATCTGCCTTTCTGCCTCAAGGCCAATAACCGTCTGATGCAGAGCCACATGATTAAGCACCGAGCCCAAGACATACTTGCAGTTAGGCGTGCTCATTGCCAGTTCCACTGCCTCGCTTATTGCAGTGCCAAGCGACCCTTGATGATTGGGATTATAGGTAATAATCTTGCGTCCCGCCTTGGTCGACATGCTTGGAGAAGAAATCACCTCGGCGCCATAGGTCTGCATAATAGAACGCCGGTAGGGCTTCTGGTTATATGATATTTTTACCATATATACCGCCAGTTCCAGCCCAAAGTGCTTGGCCGCCAGCGACAATGCCGCACCCCACTGGCCCGCACCAGTCTCGGTGGTGATATTAGTCACTCCCTCTTGCTTGCAATAGTAGGCTTGCGGGATAGCCGAGTTCAACTTGTGCGAGCCCACAGGGCTAACACTCTCATTCTTGAAATATATGTGAGCAGGAGTGTCAAGCGCTTTCTCCAGACCAGTTGCTCTAACCAATGGCGTAGGACGCCAAATGCGATACATATCTCTCACCTCATCGGGGATTTCGATCCACCTGTCGGTAGTGTTAAGCTCTTGCTCCGAGGCGGCTATTGAAAACAGCGGACTCAAATCATCCACACCAAGTGGTTTCTTTGTTCCTGGATGAATTAAAGGCAACGGTTTTGTTGCCATGTCGGGGATGACATTATACCATGCTTGTGGTATGTAACACTCTTGCAATAAGAATTTTTTCTTTTCCATTGAATGCATATTTATTCTTGATTTCCGAATATCGGTGCAAATATATGCAATATTTTGGAATATTCTATCATTTAAGCGCCATTTTTATATCTTTTTTTGATTTTCAATAAAAACACACTAAATTTGCACAGAATATTCATGAACACATTGCGTGAAAAGACATATTGCTGGCTGTTATTGATAGTGCTGCTATCAATGCAAGGGCTGAATGCCGTTCACATCCATGAGCCTCAGTTAGTTGAGGTTGAGGAAGTGAATTGCGACATGTGCGCCCACCATGTGCACCACTCGGGGCATTTCATGGGCGACCAGTACCACATGCATCCATGCTTATCGTGCCAGATTACCAGCAATCAACATTTCACAATTCCCACTACCCAAACCCTTATCCCACAGCGTCTTGACTGCCATGACGTCATTGTCAAGACACCATCATTGCCTGCAGTAACCTTAAGGCAATGCCAGGGTCGTGGCCCTCCATGTGATTATTTGTAGAAAGCTCAAGTTTTATTAGTTTTTACAAACAATCACATCTAATTACTCCAATGAAAATCAACCATACCATTATGGCTGCCATTGCTATGGCGGCTATTGTGTGCATCAATATGCATGCACAGGAGCAGTACGACTCCTTAGAAACCGTACACTTAGGGAACATCGTTATCACAGCCAACCACACAGCTACCCTGCAACGACTTGCACCAGCTCACATTCAAGTCACAGGCAAGCGATTGCTCAACGCCGTTAATGCCGAGTGCGTAGCCGACGCCCTGTCATATCAGCCAGGAGTGCGCGTTGAAGATGACTGCAGCAACTGTGGTTACAAGCAGGCTCGCATCAACGGCCTTGATGGACACTATTCACAAATCCTTATTGACTCCCGTCCAGTGTTCTCGGCAGTGAGCAACCTCTACGGCATCGAACAGTTGCCATCGAGCATGATTGAACAAATCGAGGTTATGAGAGGTGGCGGTTCGGCGCTTTATGGAGCCTCGTCGGTAGCAGGAACCATCAACATTCTCACCCGAACACCCAGCATCAATGGTTTCGAGGTTAGTCACAGCCTGACATCGATAGGATGCGGCAACACCTTTGACAACAACACCTCATTCAACGCGTCACTTATCAACGACGATTTAACTCGAGGCATCACCGTCTTTGCCACCAACCGTTATCGCCAGGGTTATAGTCACCACGATGACGATTACACCACCCTGCCCCGACTGGAACTGCAGTCGATAGGCACAAAGATGTTCTACAACCCCACCAGCCGTGCCAAGTTGTCGCTCACCTATTATTTCATGCACGACAACCGGCGCGGTGGCAACAAGCGTCACGAGAAGCCTGAGAATGCCAATGTGTGTGAACAAGCCCGCCACAACATGCACAATGCCAGTTTGGCATGGGAATGGACCAGCGCCAATCACAAGTGGCACTACGATGTCTATGCCGCTCTTGCCTCAATAAACCGCCACAGCTACACTGGTGGATATGGCACCGATGAAGACCCCGACCCCGACGCCTCATTATATTACAGCCGCACCACCGACCTTACCTGGATGCTTGGAACGCTGGGACGATACAGCTTTGACCGCCTTCTGTTTCTTCCCGCCCAACTCACTGTGGGCCTGGAATATAACAACGACAAGCTCAGAGATATTGCACAAGGCTATAACTTTGAGACCAAGCAGTCGACCCACATTACCAGTGCCTACCTTCAGAACGAGTGGAAAAACGAGATGTGGAGTTTCTTGATTGGCGCTCGCGTCGACAAGCACAACCTTGTGGAAAAAGCTATCTTCAGTCCACGTATTAACTTGAGGTACAGCCCGTCAAAGCAACTCACCCTGCGCGCCACCTATGGCGAGGGATTTCGCGCACCACAAATCTTTGACGAGGAGATGCACATCGAAATGGCGGCGGGCAACCGCTTCAAGATACATCTTGCTGATGGCTTGAAAGAAGAACGCAGCCGCACTGTCACCCTCTCGGCCAACGGTTACCACACCTTTGGGACCACCAATTTCAACTGGATGGTTGAAGGATTTTACACAACATTGTCGAATGTATTTGCCGAGCGGGAAACCGAGACTATCGATGAGCAAGGATGTGCAATCATTGAGCGCTACAATGGCAGCGGAGCCAAAGTGATGGGAATATCGACCACTCTCGATTTCATGTTCTCAAAATACTTAGACCTGGAATTGGGAGCCACATTCCAGCAAAGCCGTTATAACGAGCCCGAGCAATGGAGCGACTACGTAGCACCCCAGCGCCGCATGTTTCGCACACCTAACGCCTATGGATATTGCAACGTAAAAATCACCCCGTTCAAGAGATTCGACATCGACCTGACAGGCACATGCACAGGCTCAATGCTGGTTCAGCACCATGAAGGCAGCGGAACGCCCATCGATGAGGAAGTCACCACTCCCACCTTTTGGAACATGAACATGAAGGTTTCTTACTCCTTCAAAATCTCAAGACGCTTGCAAATGAATGTGAATGCCGGTATCTCCAATATCTTCAACCAGTTCCAGAAAGACCTCGACCCAGGTCCCGAGCGCGACAGTGCCTATATCTATGGACCATCGCTGCCACGGAGCATCTTCCTGGGCGTTGGACTTAAAATGTGAAAAAGTAAAAAAGTAAAAATAAATCTTGAATTGAAAAAACAACAGCGAAATTAGCGGAAAATCAATTATTTTTCGCTAATTTTGCATTTTATTAGGCGAAAACTAAATTTTTCTAATATAAACACTTTATTAACAACTATTTCATGAAACTACTAAAATCAACTAGCATTGATGGCATTAACTGCCTGTAACTCGGCTTCCAACGGTGGCGGTGATAATGCTGGTGGAAATCAAGCCATTGAAATCAAAGATGGAAAATTCACCCCCGAGGTGCTGCTGGCATTGGGACGAGTGAGTGACCCTCAACTCTCGCCCGACGGAACACGCATCCTTTTCAACGTGAACTACCAAGACGTAAAAGAGAACAAGGGCAGCAGCGACCTGTGGGTAATGGACGTTGACGGCAAGACACCCGCCGTTAACATCACCAACACCCCTGGCAGCGAGAGCAATGCCGTGTGGATCAACGAGGGCGCCATGATTGCCTTCATGTATCGTGACCCTGCCAAGGAAGACTCCAAACCCCAGGTTTGGGTAATGAAAGCCGACGGCAGCAGCCGCAAACCCGTGAGCGAGATGGAGAACGGCATTGAGGGATTCAGCATCTCACCCGATGGCACCAAGATCCTGCTCATCAGCACAGTGCAATATGGCAAGACCCAGCCCCTTGACAACTACCCCGACCTCGACAAGGCTCAGGCCCGCCTCATCGACGACCTGATGTACAAGCACTGGGACGAGTGGGTGACCGCAGTGCCCCATCCCTTTGTTGCCGACTTCACTGGCAACGTAGTTAAAGACCCCAAAGACATCCTCGAAGGCACTCAGTATGAGTCGCCCATGCGCCCATGGGGTGGCGTTGAGTCGTTTGACTGGACTGCCGATAGCAAGAAAGTCATCTACACCTGCCGCAAGAAGACAGGCAAGGAATATGCCTTCTCTACCAACAGCGACCTCTACCTCTATGACATAGCAAGCGGCAAGACCGAGAAGAACCTCACCGAGGGCATGATGGGCTATGACACTAATCCTCGCGTCTTCAAGGACAAAGTTGCTTTCCTGTCGATGGAACACGACGGCTATGAGGCCGACAAGAACCGCATCTTCCTGCTCGACCTCAAGAGTGGCGAGAAGAAAGACCTCACCGAGAACTGGGACTACAGTGCCGACGACCTCGCCTGGTCGCCCGACGGCAAGTACATCTACTTCCTTGCCCCCTATCAGGGCACTATCCCAATGTTCCGCATCGACGTAGCCACCCAGCAGGTTGACACCGTCAATCCCGGCATGAGCGACTGGCACGACTATGCCGCCATCGTTCCCATGAAGGACGGCAAGGTCATCACCCTGCGCCACAACTATGCCGAGCCCAACGAGATCTTCGCTATGGAGATGGGCAAAGAGCCAGTTCAACTCTCACATGTCAACGACGACATGCTTGCCAAGCTCGACTCAATAGAGATGCGCAAGGAGATTGTCAAGACCACCGACGGCAAGGATATGACAGTGTGGGTGGTTCTTCCTCCCAACTTCGATCCCAACAAGAAGTATCCTTCAATCTTCTTCTGCGAGGGCGGTCCACAATCACCAGTGAGCCAGTTCTTCTCTTATCGCTGGAACTTCCGCCTCATGGCAAGCCAGGGATATGTTGTCATCGCTCCTAACCGCCGCGGCTTGCCAGGATTTGGCACCGAGTGGAACGCTCAAATCAGTGGTGACTACGGAGGCCAAAACATGAAGGACTACATGAGTGCAGCCACCTACATGAAACAACAGCCCTACATCGACGGCGACCGCATGGGTGCTGTGGGTGCAAGCTACGGCGGCTACTCGGTTTACTGGCTCGCAGGAAACCACAACAACATGTTTGCCTGCTTCCTGGCTCACGCCGGCATCTTCAACCTCGAGGCCCAATACCTTGAGACCGAAGAGTTGTGGTTCACTCAGTGGGATCTTGGTGGTCCATGCTGGGAGAAGGACAACGCTAAGGCCATGAAGACCTACAACGAGGCCAATCCCAAGAACTTCGTCCAGAACTGGAACACACCCATCATGATTACTGCTGGCGAACTCGACTATCGCATCGTCTTCACTCAGGCTTGCCAGGCATTTGATGCCGCACAAATTCGTGGCATTCCATCGCGCATGCTCCTCTTCCCCGAGGAGAACCACTGGATTCTCAAGCCACAGAATGCCCTCATGTGGCATCGCGAGTACTTCCGCTGGCTCGACACCTGGCTCAAGCCAGGCAGCGAGGCTGCCAAGGCCTACAAGCTCCAGCAAGACTCTATCGCCAAAATCAAGGCCGAGGAGACCAAGGGAGAACCCACTCCCATGCCCAAGAAGCAGGAGAACCTCCACATCACCAACCCCGACTTAGCAAAGTAATCACAACCCATTACTTCTAACCCCAAAGCGCGCCGAGACTCAATGCTCCCGGCGCGCTTTTGCTATATAATTCCAGCGGCCGCTGGGGTGACAAGGTGACCGAGGAGAACATGAACGAGGGCAACTTCGTGCATGACACAGGCTACTGGAAGCTGCTGATAGACCGCCGCATGTATGACCGCGCGGGCAAGTACCAGTGGCTTGACCCCGTGACCAGCGAGGATTGTGACTGTTGTGGCTAAAGATGCCGACACGCACTCCTGGCGGTGTTGCTCGAGTCGACTACGGCAAGAAGCTCGAGGACGTGATGGACGACTTCGACAAGGCGATGGAGCCTGGGGTGATGTTCTCGCGTGGTGGCTCCTTGAACGCCGCCGATGCGGCGCAATACTCCGACGATTGGGTGATGTTCTCGCGTGGTGGTTCCTTGAACGCCGCCGGTGCGGCGCAATACTCCGACGGTGGGGTGATGTTCTCGCGGTCGTAGAGCCCTGCTGGACTTGCGGCTCGCAATACTGGATAGGAGCGTGAGTGTTGCGAGCCGTCGCGGCATTGTTGCTGACATTGTTGCTGACGCGATGGCGAACCGCTGCCCCATGAACCGAAACCGGGCACCGAAACTACACCGAAACTACACCGAAACTACACCAAAACTACACCAAAACTACACCGAAAAATGTAGTCTCGAAAAAAACTAACAAGTAATTACTAATAACTCAAAACTTTTTACTACCTTTGCATGATTTTTCACGAACTATTCAACACAATATAATATGCTATTAGAGAGAATTGAAGCGTTAAAGGCTCAAATCAATGATTTAAAGGCCGAGAACAGCGAAGCCCTTGAGGCATTGCGAATCAAATACCTGAGCAAGAAAGGTGAAGTTACCGCATTGTTCAATGAGTTCCGTAACGTGCCCAATGACCAGAAACGTGAGTTTGGACAACGACTGAATGAGCTCAAAACACTTGCTACCGACAAGATCAACTCACTGCGTGAGGGATTTCAGGAGAAAGAGAAAAAGTCAAACAAGATTGATATCACTCGCCCCGCTTTCCCCGAGGAGATAGGCACACGCCATCCCATCTCAACAGTGCGCAAGGAGATCATCGACATCTTCTCACGCCTGGGATTCACGCTTGCCGATGGTCCCGAAGTGGAGGACGACATGCACGTGTTCACCTCACTCAACTTTGCTGCCGACCATCCTGCCCGCGACATGCAGGACACCTTCTTCATCAATGAGGACAAGAGTGGCGACGTGACCCGCAACATCGTGTTGCGCAGCCACACCAGTTCGGTTCAGTCGCGCGTGATGAAGAGCACTCAGCCTCCCATCCGCATCATCTGCCCTGGCCGTGTTTACCGCAACGAGGCCATCACAGCCCGCGCCCACTGCTTCTTCCACCAGATTGAGGGACTCTACATCGACAAGAACGTATCGTTTGCCGACCTCAAGCAGGTGCTTCTCTACTTCGCCAAGGAACTCTTTGGTCCCGACACCAAGATTCGCTTGCGCCCCAGCTACTTCCCCTTTACCGAGCCCAGCGCCGAGATGGATGTCTCGTGCATGCTGTGCGGTGGCGAGGGATGCGGTTTCTGCAAGCACACTGGTTGGGTAGAAATCCTGGGCTGCGGCATGGTCGACCCCAACGTGCTTGAGCTGTGCGGCATCGACAGCAAAGTGTACACCGGCTACGCCTTTGGCGTGGGCGTTGAGCGCATCACCAACCTCAAGTACATGGTTAAAGACCTGCGCATGTTCAGCGAGAACGACGTGAGATTCCTGCGTGAGTTTGAGCACACCCATTAATCACGAGAATAAGTCACAACAAACTTATATATCGAGGGGGAGTTGCACAACAGCTCCCCCTCTAAACTAAAATCGGGTAAACAAAGAAGGCTATGACAATCAACGAGCGATATGAGGCAATAATAGGCCACTTCAAGGCGACACAGCCCAATCCCACCACCGAGTTGCACTTCAGCAATGCATTTGAGACACTGGTGGCAGTGATACTATCGGCTCAATGCACCGACAAGCGTGTGAACATGGTCACTCCCGCCCTATTCAAAGCCTACCCCACTCCACAAGCCATGGCAGCTGCAACACCCGACGAGCTGCTGCGATATATCGCCAGCGTGTCTTATCCCAACAGCAAGGCACGCCACCTGCAAGCAATGGCAGCGATGCTAGTGGACGATTTCAACGGTGAGGTGCCCAGCACCATGGAAGAACTCACCCGCTTGCCTGGCGTGGGCCGCAAGACTGCCAACGTGATAATGGGCGTAGTGTTCCACAAGGCAGCCATCGCTGTCGACACCCATGTGTTCCGCGTGTCAAACCGCACCGGCCTTGCCCATGGCAAAACCCCTCTTGAAGTGGAGAAAACCCTCACTCGCCACATTGCCGAGGAAGACCGTTATAACGCTCACCACTGGTTGCTGCTCCACGGCCGATATGTGTGCAAGGCGCTTAAACCCGACTGCCTGAACTGTGAGATAACACAATACTGCAAACACTACAACAAGAAATGAACACCAGCAAAGAAAATATACTGAGCCATCTATCCCACCCCGCATTTGGCATCGTGGGAGGAGTCGCCGATGAGATGCACCGCGAGTGCTACGTCGTGGGCGGCTATGTGCGCGACATCTTCCTTGAGCGTCACTCTAAGGACATCGACTTTGTGACAGTGGGTAGCGGCATCGAGGTGGCTCAACAGGTGGCAAAGAAGTTTGGTTCACACAAAGCCCACATTGCAGTGTTCAAGACCTATGGTACTGCACAGGTCAAGGCAATGGGCGTGGAACTGGAGTTTGTGGGAGCGCGTCGCGAGTCCTACAACCGCAACAGCCGCAACCCCATCGTTGAGGACGGAACCCTCAACGACGACCAGCGCCGCCGTGACTTCACGATCAATGCCATGGCAATCTCGGTCAACAGCGACCGCTGGGGCGAGTTGCTCGACCCCTTTGATGGCATTGGCGACATGGAGCGCCGCCTCATTCGCACTCCGCTCAACCCCGATATCACCTTCAGCGACGACCCACTGCGCATGATGCGCGCTGTGAGGTTTGCCACCCAACTGGGATTTGAGATAGAGCATGGCACATTTGCCGCTATCAAGCGCAACGCCAGCCGCATCAAGATAATCACCCGTGAACGCATTGCCGACGAACTCATGAAAATCATGCGTTCGCCAGCGCCTTCACGCGGATTCTTTTTGCTCGACAAGTCGGGACTGCTACCACTCATCTGCCCCGAGCTAGCCAACCTGAAAGGCGTTGACACCGTGAATGGCCGAGGCCACAAAGACAACTTCCTGCACACCATGCAAGTTCTTGACAACGTGGCTGCCGAGAGCGACAACGAGTGGCTGCGCTGGGCGGCACTCTTCCATGACATTGGCAAACCCGCTACCAAGCACTGGGACGACAAGCAGGGCTGGACCTTCCACAACCACAATTTCGTGGGCGAGAAAATGGTGCCTCGCATCTTTGCCAAGATGCGCCTACCACTGAACGAGCACATGAAATATGTGAAGAAGCTAGTTGGTCTCCACATGCGTCCCATAGCGCTTGTCGAGGAAGAGGTCACCGACTCGGCAGTGCGCCGCATGCTCTTTGAGGCAGGCGATGATGTTGACGACCTGATGATACTGTGCCGTGCCGACATAACCAGCAAGAACCAGGAGAAGGTGAAACGCTTCCGCGAGAACTACGAGCTTGTGAAGCAGAAGATTATAGACATAGAGGAGAAAGACCGAGTGCGCAACTTCCAGCCGCCTGTCGACGGCAAAGAGATTATGGACACCTTTGGCCTTGCCCCATCAAAACCAGTGGGCGAAATCAAAGATGCCATCAAAGACGCGATTCTTGACGGCGTGATAGGCAACGACTATGCCCAAGCCCACCGCTTCATGATGGAGAAAGCACAGGAACTCGGCATAGAGCCAGTGAACAAAGGCAAGCTAAACAGCATTGTCATCGACTCCCCCATGGGAAAACTTACCATAGCCGCTACCGCCAGTGGCATAGCTGCAATAGGATTCGGCACAGAAGACTTCAACTCCCTTGCCACAAAATTGAAACTCACACTGAGCAACACCTCTACTCCACTGCTCGAGAATTGTGCCAAGCAACTTGAAGAGTATTTTGCCGGTAAACGTCGCTGCTTCTCACTGCCCATGAATCTGGTGGGCACTGAGTTCCAGCAGAAGGTTTGGCACGCGCTGATGTCGATCCCTTATGGCGAGACAATTTCCTATAAGGAAGAGTCGCAACGTGTGGGCAACGAGAAAGCAATCAGAGCAGTAGCCCAAGCCAATGGTGCCAACCCTCTACCTATAGTAATACCCTGCCATCGAGTAATCAATGCCAACGGCAATTTGGGAGGTTACTCCAGCGGTGTAGACAAGAAACAATTCCTCCTTAACCTTGAGAGGACTGTATCTCAAGAGATTAATAACGAGTAAAACCATTTTGACAATGATAGAGACAGGACTAAGCCACACCAGCGAGCTAACTGTAACACAAGAAGTTACTGCCACAAAAATTGGGTCGGGCGACATGGAAGTGCTTGCCACCCCGGCAATGATGGCACTCATGGAGAATGCTGCAATGCTTGCTGTCGCCAGCCATCTGCCCGAGGGGTGCACAACCGTGGGTGGACACATTGAGTCGTCACACCTGCGCCCGTCAAAGATAGGCGCCAAAGTTACTGCCACAGCAGTGGTTACTAAGGTAGATGGAAAGAAGATAGAGTTCAAGGTCACAGCCCATTGTGGCGAGGTGCTTTTGGGCGAAGGCACCCACCTGCGCTTCATCGTCGACCGAGAGAAGTTTCTTGGGAAACTGGGCTAAGCCTTTTCACAAATTGCAAGAATTTGCTCGCCACTGCCAAGTGTTGTGGCAAACATATAGATATCGCCTCCGTCATTCACGCCGAGGCGTTTTTTTAATTGTTCGGCACTGAGCCTGAAATTGCGCGTGGCAATGTTCATCTTGGCAAAACGCTTGCCCAGCTGCTTTATCTCCTTGCCTTTGAAAGGAATGACTTCGGTTACCTGGAATCGCCTGCCCGAGAAATCATCAACGCGCTTGTCGCTCACCATGAGATGAGAATTTTGCGCTACTTGCCTCACGTCAAACGCATCTTCTACAGCACTGTAGCATCCTAGCTTCATCACACTGGAGTTGGGCTCATAGAGATACTGCCCAGGCAAGATGGAGTCGATACATTGACTACTATTTCCCAATCCACTAGCAGTAGAGAACTCCTGCCAGGAACCACCGGCAAAGTTCAAGGCATGAAGAATGACATCGGGACTACCATCACTAAAATCCATCATGAAAAACAACTCTTTGCACTCATTTTTCACACTCACCGCCCAGACGTGCGCAAGACAGTCGCCCAGGTCGCGCATCGACTGAGTGACATCAATCATGGGCGACGCCTTGATGAACAAACGCGAGCAATGCTGCTTGATGAGCGGCAGCAGCGACAGCACATTAGGGCAGCAATCGGCCAGCCCATACAGCCTCTTGCCACTGCCATCACGTCGTGCTGGATCAATGAATATAGCATCAAAACGCTGGTCGCCTAAGATCTTGAGGAATTCGCCCGAATCGCCTTGCTTTACCGTGACGTTAGAGGCAAGAAAGGAAAAATTGTACTCACCCACAGCAGCGATCAAGGGGTCAAGCTCGATGGCAGTGAGCGCCTTCGCTCGTCGCGCAATGTAATAATCGTCTACCCCAAGCCCCATAGTCATGTCGAGAACGCTATCGCTCTCATTGAAGAGAGAGGCATGAAACTGCGCCACTGCCTCATGGGTACACTGCTCGGCACTTATCGCCTTGGGAAACAGGAAACGAGCATTGGCAAGCAACTCAGGAATCTTGTCGCAAGCCTTGCGGCGACACTCGATTTGTAAAACGGCAAAACTCTTGTCGAAGGAGAGCTCAGGCTCGGCCTTCAACAAGAGTTTGCACGTGTCGGCATCAATATTCTGGGCGATGTAGGAGAACATCGCTTCATCCACTTGATGCCCAGCTATATTCATATCCCTTTCAGCTACTTCTTGGTTGCGTTAACGCGCTGTTCGTCAATCTTGAGGAACAATTCCTCGAGTTGACCAGGCTCTAGCTCACTTGGAGCATCAAGCATCACGTCGCGGCCACTGTTGTTCTTGGGGAATGCGATGCAGTCGCGAATGCTGTCGAGACCTGCCATAATCGACACGAAACGGTCGAGACCGAAGGCAAGACCAGCGTGAGGTGGCGCACCATACTTGAACGCATTGATCAAGAAGCCAAACTGTGCATTAGCTCGCTCTGGAGTAAAGCCCAGGATGCGGAACATCTTCTCTTGCAATGCTCCATCGTGGATACGCAGACTACCGCCTCCCACCTCGATGCCGTTGCACACGAAGTCGTAGGCCTTGGCACGCACCTGCTCAGGATGCTCCTCGAGCAATGGGATGTCGTCAGGGTTAGGCATAGTGAACGGATGATGGGTAGCCATGAGGCGCTGCTCCTCGTCGCTCCACTCAAAGAGTGGGAAGTCGACAATCCACAGGCACTCAAACTTATTCTTATCGCGCAATCCCAGTCTCTCGCCCATCTCCAAGCGCAGTGAGCACAGCTGAACACGAGTCTTATTGGCATTGTCACCGCTCAGGATAAGAATAAGGTCGCCTGGCTTGGCTTCCATCTTGGCAGCCACCTTCTGCAACTGCTCGGCAGTGAAGAACTTGTCGATGCTGCTCTTGATAGTGCCATCGGTATTCACCTTAATATATACAAGACCCTTAGCACCCACTTGCTGACTCTTCACAAAGTTGGTCAACTGGTCGAGCTGCTTGCGACTATACTCAGCACAGCCAGGCGCACAGATGCCGCCAATGTAGGCTGCGTCGTTAAACACTGCAAAGTCGCTAGTGCCTTTGAGTTCGTCCATCAACTCCACAAAGGTCATGCCAAAGCGCAGGTCGGGTTTGTCGCTGCCATAGTATTTCATAGCGTCGTGCCAAGTCATCTGCTGGAGTTTCTCGGGCAAGTCCACCCCACGCACCTCCTTGAAGAGATGACGGGCAAGTCCCTCAAACACTTCGATAACATCCTCTTGGTCAACAAAACTCATCTCACAGTCGATTTGAGTGAACTCAGGCTGACGGTCGGCACGCAAGTCCTCATCGCGGAAGCATTTAGCAATCTGGAAATAACGGTCAAAACCACTCACCATGAGCAGCTGCTTCAAGGTTTGAGGACTCTGAGGCAGAGCGTAGAACTGACCAGGATTCATGCGACTGGGAACAACGAAGTCGCGAGCACCCTCTGGCGTGCTACCCACAAGAATAGGAGTCTCCACCTCTATAAAGTCGCGGCTATCGAGGAAGTTGCGAATCAAGATAGTCATGCGGTGACGAAGCTCAAGGTTCTGGCGCACGCTAGGACGACGAAGGTCGAGATAGCGATATTTCATCCTAAGGTCGTCACCTCCATCGGTATTATCCTCGATGGTGAACGGAGGCGTTACGCTCTCGCTCAAAATGTTCAGTTCACTAACAATAATCTCAATGTCGCCCGTGGGCATATTAGGATTCTTGCTCTGACGCTCACTAACGGCACCTGTTGCCTGGATGCAAAACTCACGTCCCAGTTTGTTGGCGCGAGCGCACAACTCAGCATCATTCGACTCATTGAATACCAATTGGGTGATACCATAGCGGTCGCGAAGGTCAACAAATGTCATGCCGCCCATCTTGCGAGTGCGCTGCACCCAGCCAGCCAGTGTCACATTCTCGCCGGCATTGGCAAGACGCAACTCTCCACATGTTTTTGTTCTGTACATAATATATATTGTGTAATTATTAAGTTTGTGCTGTTGAAGTTTGCACAATCGTTTTGATTTGAAACAAACATACAAAATTAATAATTATTGTTCACACTCACACTCTTTATCGAGCAAAAAATGAGTTTTTCATGAAAAAAGAGCGATTTTCTGATTTTTTTTGCGCCAAAGTCTTGTAAGTACAAAAAAAAGTTGTACCTTTGCATCGCTTTTTGAGAAAAACAGCATTCGGGGTGTAGCGCAGTCCGGTTAGCGCGCCTGCTTTGGGAGCAGGAGGTCCCAGGTTCGAATCCTGGTACCCCGACAAAGAGCCCAAATCGTTAATAATTAGATAGTTACTGGTCTGATTATTGACGATTTTTTTTGATACATGAACAATTTTCACGATGCCATCGCTCATTCTATTGGTCATGTAACGCCCACTGCCACAGACACTTTCCTAACCTGCAGCAGTTTTGTGGGAATTTGATCTCTCCAAGCTCCGCCTGGAAACGATGGCTCAAAATTTTGGGAGCCCCACTCCAAAAAACTAATCCATCTCTAAAAAAACGCCAAAAAATCGCATCAAAATGGCTACAATCTCATTTTTCATATTTTTTGCGTAAATATTACACAAAATATTTGGATATATGAATTTATCATTATTATTTTGCAGTGAAAATCATTGTAAGGAATTGTTTATGAAGATTGAAATTACAGCAATTAAGTATGAAACCGTAAACGGCAAGAAGACTGGAAAGTCTTTTCGTTTCAGGCTGGATCCCAGGAAGATGGCGGCTTCATGTAAAACTGAAAAATCGCTGCGGAAGAAGATTATTGATGAGCATGTTGCCAAAAGTGGCGTGTTCAGAAAAGATGAACTCAAGGATGTGGAGCTCAAAATGAAAGACTTCGTTGCGGAGTGGAAGAAACAATTGAAGATTGTCAAAGCTGAAGAAGAGGCAAAGCATGAAGTTTCTCGAAACAATCCAGGCAGCAGCGTTACACCAAACGAAATAAAACGCCCTGGTGCCGACGAAGTGTTTGTCTTTGGCTCTAATGAGCAAGGTCTCCACTATAGTGGCGCGGCAAAAGATGCCGTGGAGCGATTTGGTGCAATTATGGGCCAAGGCAATGGCATG
The DNA here is from genome assembly GCA_900318065.1 of uncultured Prevotellaceae bacterium. Lineage (GTDB taxonomy): Bacteria > Bacteroidota > Bacteroidia > Bacteroidales > Muribaculaceae > Sodaliphilus. The sequence continues at coordinate 6,048 of ONIY01000020.1, read as the reverse complement.
CAGGGTATGAGTTGTGCCATACCCTCGATGAGCGGCCTTGAGGTGATGGGTGAATATGTGAAGCAATTCTGCGACTCTGCCAAAGCGCATCCTGAGAAGAGATTTCTTGTGACTCCTATAGGATGCGGCAGTGCAGGTCACACTGCAGCACAGGTTGCACCCCTGTTTAAGTGCTGCCGAGAAATTGACAACGTATGTCTTCCGGCCTCATTTTGGCAAGTAATTGGCACCCCTGCCAGCAAACAATATGATTTAGAGCGGTTTGTGACAGCACAGGAAATTGCTTACCCAATTGCTCTTGAGGAAATTCGCTCAGGTCGCAAGAAGAGTCACTGGATATGGTATATCTTCCCGCAACAAAAAGGAAAGAAAGACGAACTAGGACATAGCAAAAACTCCAAATATTATGGGCTCGATGGCATTGATGATGCATGTGCCTATCTCGCCCACCCCATTCTTGAAACCCGGTTCAGAGAGATATGCGAAGTGCTACTCACACATGCAGGCAAGAGACCCATTGACTATATTATGGGCAGCCACACAGATGTTTTGAAGCTACAAACAAGCATGAAACTATTTGATAAAGTGGCGCCAAATGATGTCTTCAAGAAGGTCTTAGAGGCTTTTTTCTGATAAGATGTCGCAAAGCCGCTTCTGCAGCAAGCCAGGATTCATTTCTGCCAGGTGTTGACTACCTCGCCAATGTACATGGTGTGCAGTCCCGCTGGGAAATTTGAGTACATTTGCTTGGGCACTTCGTCCTTGAAATACTGTGGGTCGAAAGGCGCAGCATACATAATGTGACACTCTATCACCATGTCGGCCTCAATATAATAAGGTGTACCATTCTGAGTGAAGGCTGTGTGCAGATTAAGGGCACGGGCCTTGTCACCATCGCGGCCACTGTGTGCCCCCATGTATTCCAGAATTTCCTCGTTGCGGTCTTTAAATGCCATAACTGTGAAATACCGGGCGCTATCCATTAACTGCTTAGTATATCTACGTTCGGCGACATAAACTGTGACGGCCGTCTTGCGCCACAATGTGCCAATGCTGCCCCACCCTATTGTCATGGCATTGCTGTGCTTTTCATTTCCTGCCGCCAGCAGCAAGGCGTGACGAAACCAATTGAATCCATTGGGGGTAAAGCCCTGCTCTACGGCAATTGCCTTGAAGCCGTGTTCGGCCTGCGCATGCATTGCCACTGGGGCAATTGACATTAGCGCAATAATAATTGATTGTATTGTACGTCTCATAATCTTTTTCTGTAACAAACTGCAAATCATAGTGTAACTTATTGCTCGCTATACTTTTTCTCGAAGATGTCCTGGTGCTGCTCGCCCCACTTGAGCATGGCGTCGATGATGGGAATGAGCGACATGCCCAGCTCAGAGATGGCATACTCGCTACGCGGTGGCAGTTCGGGATAGATGGTTTTTGTTACCAATCCATCGTCGACCAGTTCTTTTAGTTGCAAATCAAGAACTCGAGGTGTTGCCTCGGGCAATGCCTTGTGCAGCTCGCTTGGGCGCATACTCGCATGACGCAGTTCGTCGAGGATGCACGATTTCCACTTAGAGTCTATCAGACTGATTGTTAGCCTCAATGGACAACTCAGGTCTACCGGTATTTTTCTTTTGTACATAGCTGAAATTGTTTTTATTTATCTGGGTGCAAAGTTAATAATTCAGTTTCAATTATTGGGTATATAGAAAAAATTTTCGGTATATGAATTATTTTTCGGTACTTGCACAATAGGACAATAGTACCTAATTTTGCACCATATTTATTAACTCAAAAAAAACAACAATGAGATCAGCTATCGCAGAGTATGCAGCCGTTGAAGCCGCTGCAATGAAGTTTGTCAAGAGTGTTGCTGAGGGCAACAGCAAGTATGCCAAGGAACTTTTCACCACCGATGCCGTGCTTTTCGGCTATCTCGACGGTGAGCTGGAGCATGGCTCAATCGAGCAGTTCTACCATAATGTCGACACCGTGGGTGCAGGCGATGATTTCAAGGCCCGCATCGACATCGTGTCGATTGAAGAGAGCGTGGCCGTGGTGCGCGTGCTTGAAGAGAAATGGGGCGGACGCATCGACTTCACCGACTATCTGCTGCTCATGAAGATGAACGGCGAGTGGAAGTGTGTAGCTAAGGCCTATAACCAGAATTCCGACACAATCAAAAAATAAAAGTCATGAAACGAGATTTAGGACTGATTCAGGCCGTTTACCCCATGCCAGTGCTCATGGTGGCAGCCTACGACGAGAATGGCAAGGTGAACGTGATGAATGCTGCCTGGGGCAACATCTGCGACATGGACAAGGTTGCGCTCTTCATTGGCGAAGACCACAAGACCACTCAGAACATCCTCAAAACCAAGGCTTTCACCGTTAGCATCGCCGACCGCGAGCACATGGATGCCGCCGACTTCTTTGGCATAGCAACGGGCAACAAGATGGACGACAAGTTTGAGCGCACTGGCTATACCGCCATCAAGAGCGAACATGTGAATGCGCCCATCATCGACGAGTTTCCTGTAGTGATGGAGTGCGAACTTGCCGACGTGATAAGCAACGAGCACATGCACTGCGTGGTGGGAAAGATTGTCAACGTGGCAGCCGAGGAGAAAGTACTGTCGGAGAACGGCAAAATTGCCCCCGAGAAACTCAACGCTCTCATCTTCGACCAGTTCCAGCACGGCTACTATGTAACCGGCGAGAAGGTGGGAAAAGCCTGGAATGCAGGCAAGTCGCTGATGCAGAAATAGCTTTGCTCGACTATGACCAATACGCCAGATATTTGATCCTTCTATAAATCGCAAAACGAACCGTGCGCGGTCTCTAAAACGAAATGGTCGGCGGGCTGGGCTTTTTCAAAAAACGAAACGGTCGTCAATCTCACAATTTGAATGACATTATAACGCCATTATAAAGGCGGGTGTGATTAGTGGTCACACCCGCCTTTTTTGTCGGGTGCGCGGCTTGCGCCGCGCTTTCGTTGTCGCTCCTCGTCGCGGCCACCGGTTTGGGGCGTCGAAGCCCCAAGCCTCTAATCTTAAAACGCGACCACCGCTCGCACACCGCCGGAATAGTACTTAGTGTTGTAGCTGCTGACGGCGCCGCTCCCTGCAAGAATGATGTACGCGTAGGAAGCGCTGTATTCAGTTGTTGACCACTGCCAGTCGGTCGGCTTGGTCCATAAGCCCAAGGCGTAAGCCTTGGCGAATATGGCCTTCTCGTTGGCCGTGTCATAGCCCTGCAGGTGCCACCACACCATACGGGCCAACTCACCGGCACTCGGCAACCACCAGCGGTGAGCTTTAAACTTGTCGTTCAGCACCTCGCCTGCCTTGACTTTTGGCTCGTAAGCATAGCAACGGCTCGCAGCGGGGAAATAGAACTCGCGGTAATTGGCACCCTTAGCGGCAACAATAGCATCTATCCTGGCCTGCAGCACCTCGGTCTCCGTCTGCATGGCGTTGGCCTCGACTGGTGCGCTCAAGTCATAACCGTCAAGGGTCACACCATTCAGGATCTTGTTGCGGTGACGGATGATATGCAGGGTCTTGAACTGACCAACATGGATGAAGTCGCCTGCCCTGTATGAGCCGAGGTTCTCCTGCAGCTGGACCATGCCGATGTCTCCGACAGCGGTGGAGCGCGAGAATATCTTGAAGCCCTGGGTATCACCTGTGGCCTCATCGCGGTAGTTGGCGTCATTGATGGTGCCCGTGCCATTGGATGTGATGTTTGTGATGGCGGGCACATCATAGCAGTCGTAGCCTGGCTCATTGTCAAGCGTCACACCGCTCACCCTGTCAGGATGCAGACCCCACTGGTCACTCACGAGATTTTTTAAGCCGTAAGCCATGCGGTCGGTCGGATCATCGGGATTGATGTAGAAGCACACGCCCACAACGGTCTTGCCGGGCAGGTACTCGTCGCTGAACGAGCCATCGGCATACACAAGGTCGCCCTCCTTGCAGGTGTGGGCATGGAAGTGTAGCTCTTTGCTGGCCGTGACGGTGTTGCCGTCATGGAGGGTCAGGGTGACGGTGACCTCGGCGATGGGCGGGTTGGCTTCGGTGCCTACCTGTCGGACGGTCACAACGCCTGTCTGTGGGTCCACGCTTGCCCACTCGTTGCTGGGCATGCTCCATGTGATGGCGGTGAAGTTGTTGCCCTCGCTGGCTATCTCAAGTGGATAGTCGCCAACGGTTGGCATGTATTTGCTGGTGGTGATGGTCACGTTCTCGACGGTCTGGCGGTTGTACACGATGGTCAGTCCCTGGCTGCCGTGGTCAACGTCGCCCCAGGTCTCGACCCACCTGCGCTTACGCTCGAAGCTGACACTGGCACCGGTCAGGGTGATGGTGCCGCTGAGGCGACAGTTGGTGCCGAGAGCGGCGAGCGCGTCAAGCAGTCCGAGTCCGTCGGTGCCGTTCAGGCGCCAGTCCACGTTGTCAATCCTCACCTCGCGCAACTGACCGGGTGCGCTGGCATGGACACCGCGCACGACGGCGAGAGTGTCAACAATCGGGGTATTCTGCACGATGATGCTCTCTAGCGAGCCGTAGCCCTCCATCTCCAAAGTCTCGACGCTCACGCAGTCTATCAGTCGCAGGGTCTTGAGGTTCCTGCCGAACACGAGCGTCGTCAAGGTCGTGGTCTTGGGCAGGGTGACACCAGTCACGCCACTGCCCCAAAGGTACAGCTCGCGAAGCTGCTCCTGCTTGCTCAGGTCAAGAGTGAACACACCGTTGCTCTTGCTGCCCAGACCTTCGCAGTTGGTGAGGTCGATGAGCTCAAGGCTCACGGCGTTGGTCACGTTGAGCTCGGTGAGCTTGGTGTTGACCCACTGACGCGTCTGGCGGTCGGCATTGCTGCCCATTAGCAACGAGCGCAACTTCACGGCAACGCCGAGGTCGATGTCACCGATGTCGCCATATTTGTAAAGCTCGCCGATGTCAGTCAACAGGTCGCCGTCAAACAGGTAGGTCACGTTGTCGTTGCGCTCGATGACCATGCCGTGCTGCACCTCGCTGTTGACAACCCTGACACCGGTCTCGGGGTCAAGGCAGCGGTAGCGCACGGTGTCGCCGTACTGATAGTTGCCCAGACCCAAGCAGACCCACATCGGCATATAGGGTTTGATGGTGAGGTCGCAGCCATAGCCCCAGGTGCGCCACGTGATGCGGCGGCCCTCACTGCCCAAGGCCCAGCGGCTGCCCCAGTACCTGAATGAGTTGGCAAGCCAGTAACGACGCTGGTTCTTTTTGTCCCCAAGGCCGCTCTCGATCCAGCGGCTGTAAGGGGTGCCGCCCTGGTACTGCTTCATACCATAGTTATAAAGTGCCTCGCACCATGCGCCTTGGTGCTGCTCAAACCATGCAATCAATTCGGGACCGCTGAATCCACTATCCCTGCTCTTGTCATAAAGCATCTTGGCAATCGCCTGGATGCGGTCGTCAAAGCCGTCTTTCAGGTTCACCCAGATGGCTCCACGTTGACCATTGAACACAGTGCTCGACCCTGCTGGCTGACTCGGCTGGTCATACACGAACCGACCGTTCACGATGTAATCTGACAATCCAAGCCAGAACGGGAACTCGAGGCGGCCGGTGTTGCCAATGCCCGCACCGCTGTCAGTATCGCGTGCCAACGGACGCCACAAGCTGCCGTTATAGGTGCATAAGCCAAGGTTCTTGCTGCCATTGTCCATCATGTGGTTCACAAGCATCCATATCAGATACACGATCCAGTGGTCAACACTGATGTAGTCACCGGCCTCGCTGATGAACTTGGCAAGGCGGTATGCCGCTGTGTCGTAGGCATAGGTCACACCCTTGCTGTCAGTGTAGGGGGTGGAAAGCAGACCGCCGGTGGCGAGTTTCTGGTTGGTGCTCACCAGCCAGTTGTGAAGGCGAAGCAGACCGGCAGTTTCGGCTTGTACTGTCTCGGTTTGACCTGCGTTCTCGGCATGGCCGAAGTCACGCTTCGCGCCGTTCTCTTTTATGCTCTTCGGGTATCGGGCCTCGTAATAGT